>JAEHDI010000738.1 GCA_016880505.1 Bryobacterales bacterium
CTCGAGGACAAGGTGGTAGTCGAGCTCCTTTGAATCCGAAAGCTTCGTGACCGGCTCGACGAACGTCCACTCGCCGCCGTTCAGCGAGTATTCGGCCTTCCCGATCACACTGAGCACGTCGCGCGCCTTCCAGCGGACCTCCAACTTGCCGCCGGATTGCGAAGCCACCAGGCCGGAGATCTCGGGCGGCGAATTGTCGATAGCGAAACGCTCGCTCACCAGTTGTGCGCTCAGGGCCTGGTCGGGAGGGTTGTCGGGCGTGTCGGAGGCGGTGACCCGCAGCCAGTACTCGCCGTCCGGAAAGGCGGTCGAGTCCCAACTCAGGTATTTCTCCTTGATCTTCTCCTTGAGGAGTTTCCACTCGGTCTCGTTGGCGCCGCGTATCGCGACGTCGTAGAGCATCTCGTCGCCGTTCTCGTCGTCGGCGGTCCATCGCGCTCCGATGTAGCCCTTGGCGTAGTGCATCGAGAGAACCCCTGAGTCGGTGAGGCCTGGAGGCGGGGAACCCCTCCGGGCGCGGCCCAACGGTTGCAACGTTAGGGTTTGCGTCTGAGTGAGACTCAGCGATTGCGGCGGGAAGCGATAATTCGGCGGCGTGATCTCGATCTGCTCAACCGCGGGCGCGACGTTCTTCGGCAGATAGGCGACGTCGACCGAGCGAATCTCGGGGGAATGCCCATCCGATGTCGAGGTGAGGGTCAGCTTCCATTGCAGAAACCGTGCCTGCGGCGATTGGATCCGGCCGCCGTCGTCACCCGGCCCCACCGGCTGCCATGGGCTCCAGTCTTTGCGCGGGCGGTCAAGGTTTCCGCTCCGCGTCTCCACTCGGAGGTCACCACCGTTCAGGTCACCGCGGTACGCCAGCCGTCCCCAGAGCGAGAAAATCTCGGCATCGAGTACGTCGCTCTCGACAGAACCCTCTTTCTCAAGACCCGGACCGATCTGGAAAACCTTACCAATGTTCCCGGTCGCCGCGTACACTTTGCCTTTCTGCCCGGCGCATAGGGCGGTCACCTGGGTGGGCTGCACGCTGACCAGCGCCGTGTAGACGTGATCGGAATCGAAGCGGTAGACGATGCCCTTGTTGCCCGTCGCGGCCAAGGGACGCTCACTGGAATCGAAAACGATAGCGTACACGAGATCCTTCGAGTGGCTCCAGACGCGGCGCGGATAGCCGTCCGGATCGATCCGGTACACTTCGGAGCCTTCCGTGGCCGTAGTGACGGACGGCAGACTGGCCGGTGGGGTTGGAGGTGGTGGGACCTGGGCCGGGCTCAGTTGTCCTGCGGGCTTCACCGGCGAAGTGACCGGTTTCGGCATCGGCGGGAGCGGGGCCACTGCGGGCTGTTTCGCTCCCGCCGCAGCGGCATAGATGGAGCCGTTCTTTGCGACGGCAACCGCTGTGATCTCGCGCTTGGGCGCCTGGTGAAGCACAAATCCCTCTCCCGCCGGCGTGATCCGCAGGATCAATCCGCCCGGGTCCGTGCCGACGATCAGGTTGTCGTTCGCGTCCACCGCCAACGATCTCGCGTGCGTCTCTTCGGTCCGATAGAAGACGGCGCCCTTACCATCCGCCATCACCCGATGAATCTGACCTTCGTCGCCGGTGGCGGCAAACAGGTTGCCCTTGCTATCGAAGGCAATCGCCCAGATATATTTCGCACCGGGGCTGTAGACTGTTTCAGCCGCACCGCTGGAAGAGATCCGATAGATCTTCCCGTCGGGCGAAGTGGCGGCGTAGAGCCGGTCCCTCTTATCGACGGCGAGGGCGTGAACTTCCAGGCCTTCCAGCTTCGCCAGTGTCCGGCTCTTGCCGTCAGGAGAGATGGCATAGACGTGAGCGCCCGCGCCTCCGGGACCTCCGCCGCCTGCGAAAAGATTCCCCTTCGAGTCTTCGGCCAGTGCCCAGAGATACGGGGACGGCGAATCGAGCAGTTCCTTGAAAACAGGAGCGAGCGTCAGCTGGCCGTCGCTGCGCAACGAGATCTTCTCGATGTGCCCCTTGTCGAAGTCTTCGTAGGCGTCCTGCTGCCAGGATCTGGTCTCGACCGCGCCCGCCAGGCAACAGATGGCGCCGGCAGCCGCGACGGTGCGGAAAAAGCGGATTCTTTGCATCGGGTAGTGGTTACTTGACCTTGATTTTGAGCGCGTAGCTGCCGTCGATCACGTAATCGAACGGTATCGCCGACTGTTCGAGGACCGTCTCCCGGGATGTGATAAACGGTCGGTTCGCTGCATTGCCGGCCTGCATGACGTTGAGCACGGATGCGGGAAGGCTCGGGAGCGTCTTGTCGTCGTAATAGACGGTCGGGCTCGCTTGCACGAGCGAGACGTAAAGCTGGTTGTTCGTGCGCTCCTGGTTGATGAGCGAGACTGTCTGCGCCAGATCGATGAACCGGTTCGCGCGGCCCGCGGCGCCCTGGAGGCGGTTAAGCGTCTCGGCGTCGCTGAGCAGAATACCGTGCTCGCCCTTTGGAAGCCCGGCGGGAATCTTCAGGTTGAATGCTCGCTCAAGCCTCTCCCCCCGGTACGGCCGGAGGAACACCTTGACCGGCACTTCACCGCCGGCATCGACCTCGCTGAGGCCGGCCCATGCGTTCTCGATGGTGGCGATGCGGCGCTGCGGCAGCAGGTCGACGTTTACGTCCACGCGCTTCAGCCGCGGCGCTTTCACCGCGTTCAGAAACAACCGGTTGAACTTGTCACCGACCCAGCCGGCGAGCAGAATCGGCGCGGGAATCGGCACCTCGCTCGGCGCCTGCATGGTTTCGAGCGACAGGCTTTGGCCACCGTCCAGTTCCACTTTGCCGCTCAGGCGGTACGTGTTCTCGTCACTGAAATCATTGACGCCGGAGATCGAGTTGAACAACGTGATCATCATCAGGTTCGGCGTCCAACGCTGCTGCACGAAGACGTTGTAACGGAAGGCCTTTTCCTTCAGAACCGAGTTGTCGCCGGCGAACGATCGAACCTTCACGCTGACCGGGATCATGTCCGCAGTCTCGCCGAGCACTCCGAGAATGCCGCTATGGCGGTCCTGCTTGAGAGAGCCGACGATTTCGGTGGCGTTGGCGATCTTGTTCGGCTGGAAGCTCGACGACAACACTATGAGCACCTCGCCCTTGCTGAGGGGCATCTCGACCGGGCCCAGGTTGAAGAACGGATGTCCGAAGGCCAGCACGCGTTTGCCGTCGTTGTAGGTGACTGTACCGAGTCCGGAGATCGTCATATCGCCCGACACGAGCACCCCCGCGACGGGGTCGCCCGGCTGGAGCGCGTTCTGCCAGCCGGGGGCAGGCTTCGGACCGCCCAGGCTCCCGCTGGCGCCACCCTGCACGGCGGTGAGGCCCAACTGCTGAAAGAGAGGGCCGAACTCCCGCAGCACGTTTTCATGGAACCCGGAGAAAGACAGCGGCGTTTCGATCGGTACCATGAGTGGACTTTGCTGGAGCAGGCCGGGGCTGGCTCCGGCGGCCACAGCCTGTGCGAGCACCTCCCCAGGCACGGCCAGAGGGTCGCGCACGACAGCTTTGTCCGGAGTTCGTGCGCCGGACGGGACGGTGGAGTCGAAATCCGATATCTCCAACATCAACTCGATCGGCGTGATGCCGCAGATCGCGTCCGGGGAAAACACGCTAAGCCGCAACGCAATAGCGCCGATCAGCCTGCCGTCGATGTAGACGGGCGAACCGCTCATGCCGCCGGCGACGTTCGTGCGCTGGACCTTGCCACCCAGTTTGGCCAGGATCACGTCCTGCCTGGGTCCCCAAGCGTTCTTCCACAGTCCGATGATCTCCACCGGGACGGGCTCCGGCTCGCTTCCCTGAAACACGGTCCAGGCGACGCCTTTCATTCCGGGCTTCAATGCGGCCGACTTGAGGATCTCGACTTTTCCTGCCCTCGGCCGTGGAGGCGCCGCCTCCTGGC
Organism: Bryobacterales bacterium; assembly: GCA_016880505.1. Lineage (GTDB taxonomy): Bacteria > Acidobacteriota > Terriglobia > Bryobacterales > Bryobacteraceae > JAEHDI01. The sequence continues at coordinate 3,928 of JAEHDI010000738.1, forward strand.
TGGGACACACCGGCGCAACAGCCGCGAAAACAAATGCGATCGCGGCAAATCGACTGGTCATTCGGGACTTCTTCCTTGCTAGAAGTAATGCAGTGGGGGTTCCGCCTCCGGCACCGCTGGAACCATTATCAGTCATTTATCGGTCATTCGGTAAGCTGCTTTCAATAGAGCCATTTCCAGTGGTCAGGCCTTCAGGTGGCGGTCGAACCAGTCGAAGGCGTCCTCCTGCATCGGGACGTCGAAGCGATGCCCACCGTCATAAAAGCGGCCGTCAAAGTGGGTTTTGACGCCTGCCTTTTCGTAAACGGCTGCTATCCTTTCAAGTGATTCCCGCATGCCGGTGAGCGGAAACAGACCGTCCTGCCTGCACTGCTGCACCATCAGCGGTTTCGGGGCCATCATGCCCACGACGTCGGGCCAGTCCATGTAGCGGTGCAGCGACGGCACGAAGTGAACCCAGGAATGTGTGTCGATGTGCCTCCGGGCCATCGGCTTGATGGTGGACATGAAGCCCACCACACAAGCCGCGGCGATGCGCTCGTCCAGGCCGGCGAGGAACAGGGTACGATACCCGCCGAAGGAGACTCCCACGCATCCGATTCGCTTCGGATCTACCTCGGGACGCGTGAGCAGATAGTCGACCGCGCGCATGTCGTCCCACGCAACGATGCCGTTCCACGCGATGCCCGCGAGCGTAAGCGACTTGGCGAGGGTGTCCTCCTTGGAAGCGCAGCGAGCGTTCAGATGCTTCACGTCCTCCACCGAATACCGGGAGCGCTCCCAGCCGTATTTCAAGTCTTCATCCATGATGAGACGACGCTCGCCGAACATGAACGCGTCGATCGTGACAACCACGTATCCGCGGCGCACGAGCGCGGTGGTGGTCGGGCGACCGCCGTAGTTGCCTTTGTGATACACGGTCATCGCCGGGTGATTGCGGCCAAAGTCGATTACTTTCTCCTTGCCAAAAAGAAACATTCCTCCGTGGGAGTGCAGGTCAACGATGGCAGGTCCGCGGCCGGTCCGGTTCTTGGGGATGTGTACGTAAGCCGCCACGCGGAATTGCGGCGTAGTGGAGAACAGGACCTTCTCACGCACGAATTCCCCCAGATCCTGGCGGTCGACCACTTTTGGGTCGAGGTCCACGGAGGCGGGCCTGTAACCGAACGACTCCCAGGCAAGCTCACGCCCCCGCCGCTTCCAGCCTTCCAGGGACTGGAAACGGCTGTCGAGAAAGGAATGCGACGGCCGATTCGCGGCGACCAGGCGCTCAGTGTCCGGGTATAGTGCGCCCATGTCCGCTTCCATCGGTGTCAACTCGCGCGGTTGGTCGGACGGCGCCGCCGCACCGTCCTCCGCCCCCTGCGGAGCCAGGCCGGCGATCGGGACTGCTCCGAGAGCGGTCAGAGCGCGACGGCGGTTGATGCCTCGAAGTTCGTTCATGTTTCGATGTTAGTCGACCCGCAGGGCCTGGAGTCTCATCGTCTTAGCGGTCCCCGCGCCGGTCGAGAAAATGACGGTATATCTCGCCCATGCGCCTCGCGGCCACCTCGATCGAGAAGTTGTCTCTGACCTTCGCGCTCGCCGCACAGGCGAGCTCGCGCCGGAGCTGCTCATTTTCTATCAGCGTGCGAAGCACGGCAGCCAGTTCCTCCGGTTTGCCGGGCGAAAACAGAAAACCGGTCCGGCCGTGCTCAACCAGTTCCGGATTGCCGCCGACGCGGGTGGCCACCGGGGAACAGCCGCAGGCCATGGCCTCCATGAGTGCGTTCGAGAAGGCCTCGGAGAGCGACGGCAGGACGAAGATGTCGATCCCTCCGAGCCACTCCGCCACGCGGCTGGTGACAGGCTCGAAAACGCACTGGTTTTCGAGGTCGAGCGAACGACAGCAGTCTCGCAGCAGGGGCAAGGAGGGACCGGAGCCGACGATAACGAGCCTCATGTCCGGACGTAAGTGGCGGACGGCGGCAAATCCCCGCGCGAGCGTCGTCAGATCCTTCTCGGGACGAAGAGCGCAGACGCAGCCGATGGTGAGGCCGGCGGCCGCCAGCGAGTCGGGCCGTCGCCGTTCGGGTGCGAACGCGGCCGTGTCGATGCCGTTGTAGCAGAGATGGATGAGGGACGGGGAAACCTTTTCGTCCTCGACGAGGTGGCGTCGCACAGCCAGGCAGTTCACCACCACTCCGTCGGTCAGGTGGTCTGTGAAGCGGAGCATGTGGCGGCGCAGGGGCGGCACAAGCTCTCGGTGCGCGCGCTGGCTTGACAGCACTGCGCCCACGCCGGCTACGCGCGCCGCCGGGACGCCCCAAACGTTCATCGGCTCGTCGAATGTGTGCACCAGCCGGATGCCGCGTTCCCGGATGTAGCGTGCGAACGGCCGCACCGCTCCGAACGCCCCGGCGGAGGCAAAAGAATGCACAGGGACTTGGAGAATGGAGATGCCGGCGGCGCGCACTTCGTCCCCGCGAATTCCCTCCGGCCGGAAGCAGCCAACGTGTGGTTCGAACTGTTCTCGATCCAGCGCGCGGGCGATCACGGCGAGTTGCCGTTCGCTCCCTCCCGGTCCGAGTTCGCGCACCATCAGCAGAACCGGCGCCGGCGCTTCGCGTGGGCCGGAATGGTCGCGCTCGTTCACCTGACGTTACCCGTAGCGTCCCTCAATGTAGTCGGCGGTGCGCGGGTCTCTAGGAGTGAGGAAGAGATTCTCAGTGCGCGCATGCTCCACGATTTCACCGAGCAGCATGAACGCGCATTCGTCGCTGACCCGGCGCGCCTGAGCCATGTTGTGAGTGACGATCAGGATCGTGTACGTGCCGACCAGCGAGAGCATGAGCTCTTCGATGCCGAGCGTCGCTTCACTGTCCAGCGCGGAGCACGGCTCATCCATCAGGATGATCTCGGGTTTCAAAGGGAGAAGACGGGCGATGCAGAGCTTCTGCTGCTGGTCCAGTTGCAGCGTCGTGGCGCGGACCCCCAACCGGTCCTTCAAGTCGTCCCACAGGGAAACCTCGCGCAACGCTTTTTCCACCGCTTCGTCAAGAACTGATTTCCTCAGGCTGCCAAGGCCGCTGTGGACGCGAAGGCCGAAAACGACGTTGTCGTACACGGAGATCGGCAACGGGTTGGGGCGCTGGAACACCATGCCGACCTCCTTGCGCAGCTCGATCAGCGAGACATCCGTATCGTAGATGTTCTTCCCGAGAATTCTAATTTCGCCCGTCGTCCGTACATAGCCGTAACGCTCGTTGATGCGATTAAAACAGCGCAGTAGCGTCGTCTTGCCGCAACCCGACGGGCCGATCAGACCGGTGATTTCGCCTTGGCGGATCGTGATGGACACATCCTTCAGCGCCTGGAAACTCCCGTACCAGAGACTCAGCTTCTTGGTCTCGATGCTGAAGGAGGTCGCGGCCGCCGGAGGTGTCATCCGAAAATCCCGTTCACATACTCGTACGTCTTGCGATTCGCCGGCGCGTCGGAAAAGATGACCTCGGACGGGCCGGTCTCCACCAGTTCACCGTTCAGGAAAAAAGCGGTCCGGTCAGCCAGCCGGCGCGCCTGCTGCACCAGATTCGTGACCAGAATGATTGTCATCCGGGACCGCAGCTCTTTCAGGACATCCTCGATCCGCATCGTCGTGACCGGATCAACGGCGATCGAGAACTCGTCCAGGCAGAGCACCTCCGGGTCGTGCGAGAGGGCGCGGGCGATTGTCAGCCGTTGCTGCTGCCCGCCGGAGAGCCGCGTTCCGAGGCTGTCGAGCCGGTCCTTGACTTCGTCCCACAGGGCTGCCTGCCGCAAGCACCGTTCGACGCGCGCTTCGAGATCGGCCTTGTCCCGAATGCCGGCCATCCGCGGCGCGAAGGCCACGTTGTCGAAGATCGACAGCGGCAACCCGACGGGCAGCGGCGCGACCATGCCGACCTTGCGCCGCAACGAGTACACGTCCTTCATCCGGTGAATGTTCACGCCATCCACCTTCACCGTGCCGCTGATCATGACCCCGGGAACGCGGTCCAACGTCCGGTTGATCACCTTCAGCAGCGTGGTCTTCCCCGATTGCGACGGGCCGATAATGCCGAACACCTCGTTCCGGCGCATTTCGAAGGTGACGCCTTTGAGGGCCTCGCGCTGCCCGTAACGAACCCGCAGGTCCGCCAGTTCGACCATCGGGCCGGGGGTCACCATTTCCTCCGCGAGCGCAGGCGGACTCGAATCAGGATCGCCAGCGCGTTCACCGCGAGAACAGTGCCCAGCAGCACTACCGCCGTTCCGTAAGGCAAGGCCTTGGGTACGTCCGGCACTTGCGTGGAGATGGTGAACAGGTGCATGGACAGCGCCATGCACTGGTCGAACGGACCGTATGCGAACAGGTCGCCTTCCCGGATCGCCTTAAAAAACACCACACCGGTGAACATGACCGGAGCAGTCTCGCCGGCAGCGCGCGAGACCTGGAGAATCACGCCCGTCAGGATTCCGCTGATCGAGTTCGGAAGCACGACATGGCGGATCGTCTGCCAGCGTGAGGCACCGACGTTCCAGCACGCCTCTCGGAACGCCATTGGGACGGCTGCCAGAGCTTCCTTGGTGCTCGCGATGATAACCGGCAGCGTCATGATTGCCAGAGTCAACGACGCAGCCAGGATCGACTTGCCCAGTCCGGCGGCAAGCACGAACGCCCCGAGACCGAACAGGGCGTGGACGATGCTGGGGACGCCTGCCAGATTGACGACCGCAAGGTTGACCATTCGGGTGAACCAGGTGTCACGCGCGTATTCGTTCAGGAAGACCGCGGCCAGCACACCGATCGGAGTGGCAATGATCAGCGAGATCACGACGAGATAGATTGTCCCGAGCAGCGGTGACCAGATGCCGCCAGCCCGCATTCCGTGTCTCGGATTCGTAAGGAGAAAATCGAGTGACAGGATCGGCCAGGCCTGGTACACCAGATATCCGACGATCAGAATAAGGGGGAGGACCATCAGCAACGTCATCAGCAGGAAGATCGACTTCGCGAGAAGCTCGCTTGCCTGCTTACGCCGCGTGAATGGAGTTGCCTGGAACACCTTGAGTCACCCGCAAAAGACAGAACTTTTCACTTGTTTCGAATCCCCCGCACGACCAGATCGGCCGTCAGGTTGACCACGAAAGTGATCATGAACAAGAGGATGCCGATCACAAAGAGCACCTGGTAATGATCGGAGTTTACCGGCGCCTCACCTAGCTCGGCGGCGATCGTCGCGGTCAGCGTCCGGACGGAATCCATCAGGCTTGTTGGAACCTTGACCGCGTGTCCAGTGGCCATGAGCACCGCCATCGTCTCCCCGACGGCGCGGCCCACGCCGAGCAGAACCGCAGCCAGCAGGCCGTTCTTGGCCGCCGGCAACAGTACCCGGTATACAAGTTGCCAGCGCGTGACGCCGAGAGCGAGCGCCGCCTCGCGGTAAGAGTCGGGAACCGCTTTGAGCGCGTCCTCCCCGATCGAAACGATGATGGGCACACTCATCAGCGCCAAAATCACACCGCCGTTGAGGACGTTCAGGCCGATCGGCGCGTCGAACACTGCCATGATGAGCTGGTTCATGACCGTTAATCCGATGAACCCCCAAACCACCGACGGGATGGCCGCAAGCAGTTCGATGACGATCTTCAGTGACTCCCTCAAACGAGGCCCGCAGAATTCGGAGATGAACACCGCCGCTCCGATGCCGAACGGCACCGCGAGCGCCATCGCCAGCGCGGTGACGCTGGCTGTGCCTGCAATCAGCGCCAGCACGCCGTAACGCACGTGGCTCTGAGAGGTCGGATACCATTCGGTGCTGGTGAAGAACTCGCGAAAGCTGAATGAGCGAAACAGGATTCCGGCTCCTTCTCGAAACACGAAAAAGAAGATGCCGAAGACAAAGACGATCGCGCTGATGCCGCAAACATGGATCAGCGCTTCGATGGCAGTTTCTGTGCCGGCCTGCCATCGCCGCCGGATTGGGGTGGACGAGCCCGCCGTCGACATGCGTCAGCGTGGCGCGCCCGGTTGGGAGAGTGGCACGTAGCCGCTTTGGACCACGATTTTCTGTCCGGCCTCCGAGTGGATCCAGTCGAGATACTTTTTCACGGCGCCGGAAGGTTCTCCCAAGGTGTACATGAAAAGCGGCCGGGCAATCGGATAGGTGTGGTTCAGTGTGTTCTCGACCGTCGGCGCATATGCCTTGTCACCCGCTTTCTTCGCGACACGCAGCATTTTGACGTCTGGAGTCGCGTAGCCCATTCCGCTATATCCGATTGCCGCGGGCGTCTTGGACACCAGCTCCACGACGTCCTTGGAGCCGTGCATGTCGCGCGAGCCGAGTTTGAAGTCGTGCCCCTTGCCAAGCACCGCCTCGCGGAAGTAGTAATAGGTGCCGGAGTTTGACTGGCGGCTGAGCAGGATGATCTCGTCGGCTTCCGGAGGCATCTTGGCTCCCAATTGCGACCACCGGGTGATCTTGCCGCCCTCGCGGTAGATCTCGGCCAACTGCTCGAGCGTGATCTCGTCGAGCGGGTTGCCCTTGTGGATGTACACGGCCATTGCGTCATAGCCGACCATGAACTCCCTGGGCTCTTTTTTGGTGTTGCTTTTTGCCTGTTCGATCTCCTGCGGTTCAACGCGGCGGCTGCAATTGGCGATGTCGACCGTGCCATTGATCAGCGCCGCAATTCCTGTGCCGGAACCACCGCCGGACACCTCCACCGAGACCGTCGGGTTAACGGCGGCGTATTCCTCCGCCCAGGCCTGGGCGAGATTCACCATGGTGTCGGAACCCGTGTTCTGGATAACCGTCTTCTCGGGTTGCTTCGATCGCGCGCAGCCGACAGCCAGAAATGCAAGCGCGACGGCCGCCAGCGCGCGCGAGGCGAATTTCATCACTGCGGTATCAGATCGTAGAATTCGTGTTCTCATCACTCGGATTTCCGTGATTTCCAAGGACAGCTTGAATCAGATCGCGGATATGGGTGGTCAGCGCCTCGAACGCGTGTTCGTATGCCGCGCGTATTTCGTCCGGCGTGCCGTGCACTCGCGTAGGATCGGCAACCAGCCACCGCACGTTCAGCGCTTTTGAAGGGGCTCGCGGTATAACGGCCTCAGCCTCTTTCGAGAGCAGGATGACCATCTGCACGTGTTCGAGTTGTGGTATCTGTTCGATGGACAGAGATTTTTCGTGGGAAGCGTCGAAGCCCTTCTCCGCCAGAAACCAGACCGTCTGCGGATCCAGAGTGCCGGCCTCGACTCCGGCGCTCGAAAAGGAAAACCGTTCCGCACCCAGCCTATTGCCGATCAACTCGGCCATGCGGCTGAGGCACCCATGGGTCTCATCCACAAATACCACGCGGAAGCCGCCGCTCGGGAAGTGCCGCATATACTCACCCGTGGCAAAATACAGCGCCTCTTCGCAGATGTTCGTTGCCTGGTCGGAAACGCGCTCGAACCGGCGCGCCACGGTCATCATCGGCGCCAGCGCATCGAGAGGCAGAATGCCTTGCTCGCGCCACTGGAGCACTTCGACGATGATGCGGTCACGTACCTGATTCACCCGCGGCTCGCTGAGCATGGTGGCTCGGGCGAGGTCGGGATTCTTGTCCACAAACGCGCGAACGGCGTTGTGCAACATCGAGACCGCCAGTTTCGCGATCTCGCTGTACATTTCCCGGGGTACCTCATAGGAAACTGAGCTCAGAAGCAAAGCCTGCCGGGCGATGCTTTCTGCGTAGTCGCCGACGCGTTCGAGTTGGCTTATCACCTTGCTGGCCCCGTAAACGAAGCGCAGGTGGCTTGCGACCGGCTGGTGCCTCATGATGAACTCGATACAGAGCCGGTCCAGTTCGGTTTCCCGGGAGTCCACTTCCTGGTCACGCAGGATCACCGAATAGGCGAGCTGGCGATCGCGGGACAGAACAGCGTCGAAGGCCCGCTTCAAGGCCTCCTCATCCAGTCTCAACATTTCGAGCAGCCTGTTACGGATGACGTCGATATCGCGTTGAAGCAACGCTTCAAAATGAGGTGCGGGAGACGCGTCCAAAGATTGCACTCCTCTACTAGGGCGCCTGCTGCGGCCTGATGCTGAATTATATCGTGATCGGCCCGCCCGCCGCGCGTCCTACAAGTGTTTGAATGTCAGTAGACCCGGCTGGTGAAATCGGCAGACACAAAGGACCTAAAATCCTTTGGGCCTGTGCCGGAGCCGCCTAGGTCAATCGTCTCGGTCACCTTGCAGCAGCGCGTCGGCGATCCGATTGATGGCGTACTCTTCCTTGCTGCGGCTGGTTTCGCTACGCGGGAGAGGTGAGAGTGTCAGGTGGATCAACTCATGAACGATAGTGAACTCCATGTCCTTCAGCGTGGCGCGAAAGGGCATGGGGTACTCGGAGGCGTCCAGGACCCGAATCGCAGCAGTTTTCGTCTCTGCGTCCCATCGGATATTGCCCCGCGTTCCGGGTCTCAGGGCGTCCGCGCGCGACGTGACAACGGAAATGGTCCAATCCTGGAGTTGTAGCCGCCGCTGCCATAGCGTAAGCTTTTCTCTGAGGAAAGTCTCTGCCAGTCGCTTACGCTCTCGCAGGTCCGGCTCGCGTGGCGTCACCGGAGCCACGCAGTTGCCAACGGAGCTTCCAAGCACAAGTAGACCGCACAAAAAGCGCCACAAAAACTGACGCAGAATGCGGGACTCCATTCACCTGAACGTATCACACCCCGTCGGGCGAACGAGGGGCGTCTTCCGCGCAGTTCACTCGCTACTGTTCGGTCCTTCCCCTCTCGATCCAAGCCCTCAATTCAGGAGGAGATCGGCAGCCGTTCGAAGACGGCTCCCAGGTGCCAGGTTACCGTACGTCAATACTCTCAACCGCAATAGTTCCGTCTTGTTCAGTACCAGTGACTTGCGCCATTACCTCTTTCGACTCTGGCTTGGCTGGGTCGGTCGCCCGATCAGCACGATTCTTCAGAGCCTCAGAGGCTTTTGAGTTGCCTGCTGCGTCTAGTTTGTAAATCTTGCCGGCGGCATCCAGCGCAAAGGCCGTCGTCTCACTCGTAGCACTGCACGCACTGGCTTGCTTCTGTTGGTCGTAGCAGTTGGCGTCCAGCAGCTTTCCCGACCAGCTCCCCGCGAGCGCCAACATCGAGAACACTGTCGAAAACACCAGTAGGGACACAATTCTTGACATGTCCTTCTCCCCTCAAACGTTGAGTCGCCAAATCGCGGCGCAGTTTCAGCTAAAGCATGTGAGGTTCCATCAGTCCCAAGTATTGATGCTCCAATTCTTTCCGTTCATCGCCACTGCAGCTTCGTGCACGGGCTTGACTGGAAACACCCGCGCTTTTTACGCAGCGGAGCAAATTCTACGGTTCGATCCGGCGGCCCAGAACCAGATTTTCCAACCTGGCCGCTGCCAACGCCGAGATCATCTGCCTTACCTAGCACTTTCGAGAAAAATCTTCAGTTGATAGCTGCGCGACCGTGGCCTCGGAGCTTGCGCAGCGCCTTGACCTCGATCTGTCGGTTTCTTTCTCGCGTCACCGTAAAGTGTCGCCCAATCTCGTCGAGCCAGCTCCAATCCTTCTCCACCTTCCGCAAACGCTGGCTACCTTCTAAAAGGTCCCGCAAAAGTACCGCGGCATTCCTTTGGAACCCGACTTCGGAGAGTCCGGGGCCGAGGTGTTCACTATAATGAGGCTGATGGGACACAGCAGCGCGACGGTCTCTGCCCGGGTGGCGAAATCGGCAGACGCAAAGGACTTAAAATCCTTTGGTGGGCAACCACCGTGTGGGTTCAATTCCCACCCCGGGCACCAACAGAATAGC
>JAEHDI010000739.1 GCA_016880505.1 Bryobacterales bacterium
GACTCTCCCGACAACTGCATGATCACGATGGCCTATCTGGAGGACACGCCTTACCGGGTCGAAATCGCCGAAAACGGGGCCATCGCCTGTAAAAAGTTTATAGCCGGACACTATGACCTTGTCCTGATGGACCGGCAAATGCCGATCATGGATGGCTTGACCGCGACGCGGACAATTCGAGCGTGGGAAAAGGCGAACGACCGGCCGCCCACGCCGATCATCGCACTGACGGCCTCTGCCTTGAAGGGGGATCGAGAAATGTGTCTAGCGGCAGGGTGCACGGCTTTTTTGACGAAACCAATCAAACAAGAGGTGTTGCTACAAGCGATCAAGGAGCGTTCCATAGTCGCGCCTCCGTCATCAAAAGAGGAAAGCAGCCGGATGGACACGATCCTTGTGCGTGCGGAGCCTAAATTCGCAGACCTGATCCCCGTGTTTCTGCAGAACTGCCGGAAGAATGTCATCGCGATGTTGGACGCCTTGGATCGAGGTGACTTTGAGACCGTGGAGAGTTTGGGGCACGGCATGAGGGGCGCCGGGGGCAGCTATGGATTCCAGGCCATCACTGACATCGGCGCCGCCCTTGAGCAGGCGGCCGAGAGCGCCGACACCGACGCGTCGCGCAAGTGGGTGGGCGAATTGTCCAGGTACCTGGATCGTGTCGAGATCATCTCCGACTAGCCGGTCACACGATTACAGGAGCTGGGTTCTGGCGAGGCAGGCGCGGACGCGGGCGGTAAGCTGCGGGATCGAAAACGGCTTGGTCACATAGTCCGTCACCCCGGCTTCAAAACCAGCGCGGGTACTGGGCTCATCGGTCATGGCGGTGAGCATCAGCACAGGCAGGGGCTGAGTCTCGGGCTTGGTGCGGAGCGTTTTCATGACCGCGAGGCCGTCCATGCCGGTCATCTTGTAATCCAGCACCACGAGGTCCGGCATGTGCTCGTCGATCATCCGGAGCGCCTCCGGGCCGCTTGTCGCCTTGCTGACCGTGTACTGATCCTCCTCCAGCGCGCGAACGATCATCGAGAGCGTGTCCGGCTGGTCATCAACCACCAGGATGTGAAAGCGGCGCTGCGCGACAGACGCCTGGAAGGGGTCCGCCGTGACAAACGGCTTCAAGGTGGAGCGCGGTTCCAAGACGAGTTCGCAGCCCTCATACGCGCAGAAGACATCCAGTCCGGTCCCGAGCTGCAGGGCCAGGGTGCGGGCCTTGCGCTCGATGTCCGCGACGAAATGGTCGTTGTGGCTCGGATCGTGGTGGGTCAGCGCGACCCGCCGCACGCCGGCCGCCGCGCAAATTTGCACCACGTAGTCGTACGTGCTGTGCCCCCAGGTCTTCTTCGGGCCGTACTCTTCGGGCGTGTACTGGGCGTCGTGAATCACGAGATCGGCATCGGCCCTGAACCGGGCATGCCGGCGGTCGCCGTCGTGCAGGATAGACGCGATGCGATCCGGCTCGGCGCCCGCGCGCCACAGCTCCTCGGAAAACGGCTCGTGGTCCACCAGGTACACCACCGCCACGCCGTCGGCTTCGACCCGGTAGCCCAGCGTAATGGCCGGGTGATTGAGAAACTGCGTCGCGAC
>JAEHDI010000740.1 GCA_016880505.1 Bryobacterales bacterium
GGACGCCGTCCTCGTCGAAATCGTCCAAGTCGATGCTCTGCGTGAACACGTCGTTGTCCCCGAAACGCGCGTCCCCCCAGATTGCATGCAGCCTGTTCCCCACGGTCGCCGGCTGGTCGTACTCTCCACTGGAGCTGCGGTAGCGGTAGATGTCGTCGGAGATGCGAATGCTCGGGCCGAACGTCACACCTCCGTCGGTCGAGGTGGCGAGGTATTCCGCCCGGAGCGAGCCCCCGGGGGCCGCTCGACGGAGGCGGTAGGTGACATGCACCCGGCCCCGGTCGTCGACGACGACCCAGGCCATTGTCGAATCGGTGGCGTCCTCGAACTGATCGACCCGGACGGGCCGGCTCCAATGATCCCCCTGATCATCGGACCACGCCAAGTCCACTTTACCGTAATCGAAACTGTACCTCACCCATGCCACGTAGACGCGACCATGATGAGGGCCGCCGCTTCGATCCACGGCGACGGTGGGCCAACAAAGCCAGCTCCCTCGGCGGAACTCGCCCGACGGAATATCCGCGACTCGCAAGTCGTTGTGCAGCCACGTCTGACCGCCATCCAATGAGCGATTGAACCAGATCCTCTGGCTGTAGAAGACCGTCGACCAGGTGGCGTAGATCTCACCGCTGGGACCGACTGCGCCAGTCACCCAACTTCCAAAGCCGGCCGGAGCCGAGATCTGTCGCGGTGGAGTGAACGTGAGGCCGTGATCCAGACTCTCGGCGAAAAAGATCCGGAATCCACTGGGGAACCGCGGGACGAAATCGGTCCATAGCAAGTAGAGCGCGTCGGTGCGGGGATCGATCGTCAGAAACGGCTTGTCCATGCTCCGGCCGAGTCCCACGTCGGCCGTCTTGACGAACGTTTCCCCGCCGTCCGTGGACTTGAGGATCCCAATCGTCTCGTCGGTAAAGGACGGGTATTGTGGCACGAGGACGGTCTCGATGTAGAAGTTTCCCTGACTGTCGGCGACGACGAAGGGATCGCTGCTGAAGACGCCGTTCTCGAAACGCCGGCTCTGCCAGGTGAGGCCGCCGTCCCTGGTCCAGGCCCAGTTGATGCGCTTCTGCTGAATCCCGGTCTGCGGGTCGTAGGAAATAATCTCCCAGAAGACCGTGACGAGGTGAAGAGGATCGCGCGGATCCACGGCGAGAGACGTCTCCCCCTGCTGATTGCCGTCATGGTCCTGATTGACGCGGACGTTCGACGGCCAGGAGTCTCCGACTCCTGACGTATCGGCGAACGCGCAGACTGCGACGAGGAACGCAATGAAGGGAATGCGCCCGGAAGGTTCCATCGGCTCCTCCTGAGGTGTGCGGTCAGTCTACCACGGCGCGCGGGACTACTTCGCCGGGGCCGCGAGCGAAAAGTCGCCGTGCACCGGCTGGCTGTGGAGAAGGGCTGGCCGGCGCATCAGGAGCGTGAACTCCACGTGAACTCCCGCCCCGATCGCGGAGGATTGCGCCCTCCGCGCGGAAAGCGATAATCTGTGTCGCTGCCTGGTCTAGTGCGCGCCCGTAGCTCAGCTGGATAGAGCACCGGACTTCGAATCC
>JAEHDI010000741.1 GCA_016880505.1 Bryobacterales bacterium
GGGATTCCTTCCCGGGACGGACCAGGAATTCGGCGGCATCATCCGGCACGGCGCCAAGCTGCTCTATGCCTATGCCGAAGCGACGGTTCCGAAGATCACGGTGATCACGCGGAAGGCTTACGGCGGAGCCTACTGCGTGATGGGGTCGAAGCACCTGCGGACGGACATCAACTTCGCGTGGCCGAGCGCGGAGATCGCGGTGATGGGTCCCGAGGGCGCGGTGAACATCGTGTACCGGCGGGAGCTGGCGGCCGCGGAAGACGAGGAGGCGGTCCGGCGGGAGAAGGTCGCCGAATTCCGCGAGCGTTTCGCCAATCCGTTCATCGCCGCCGAGCGGGGTTTTGTCGACGATGTCATCGAGCCGCATCAAACCCGGCCAAAAGTGATCCGGGCGCTCCGCATGCTCGAGAACAAGGTTGACACGATGCCTCGGAAGAAGCACGGGAACATACCGCTGTAGGGGGCAGCCGCAGAGCCAGCGAGGCGCGATAGGTAATAACCCAGACTATATGATCCCCTTAAAGGTCAGGACGGTGGGGAAGTCGGCCGGATTCATCCTCCCGAAAGAGGCCATGACGCGGATGAAGCTCAAGAAGGGAGACGTCGTCTTCCTCACGGAGACCCGGGAAGGCTATCTGCTCACGCCGTACGATCCCGAGTTTGAGGCGCAGATGGAGATCGCCGAGGTGGGTATGCGGCGTTACCGGAACGCCCTTCGCGAACTGGCCAGGTGAGCAAAGACCCTGTTTGGCTGAACCACCGGCGAGCGGGCGCTAAACCTCGGTACAGACACCAACTGGAGTCAGTCCCGGGCGTGAGGGGATGAACGACTACTCCGAGTCGCCACCGACGCGGAGGACGGCGAGAAAGGCTTCCGGGGGGATGTCGACTTTGCCGACGCGCTTCATCCGCCGCTTGCCTTCCTTTTGCTTTTCGAGCAGCTTGCGCTTGCGGGTGATGTCGCCGCCGTAGCACTTGGCGAGGACGTTTTTGCGCATGGCGGGGATGTTCTCGCGGGCGACGATCTTGTTGCCGATGGCCGCCTGGAGCGCCACCTCGAACATCTGCCGGGGGATCAGCTTGCGGAGCCGCTCGATCAGCGACTTGCCGCGCTCGTAGGCGAAGTCGCGGTGGACGATCATCGAGAGCGCGTCGACGGGCTCCCCGGCGACCAGCACGTCGAGCTTCACCATCGGCGCGACACGGTAGCCGGCGAGGTGGTAGTCGAGCGAGGCATAGCCGCGGGAGACGGACTTCAGGCGATCGTAGAAATCGAGGACGATTTCGTTGAGGGGCAGCTCATACATCAGCAACACACGGCCGACGCCGATGTACTCGAACTTCTTCTGCGTGCCGCGCTTTTCCTCGAGCAGCTTCAGGATCTCGCCGAGGGAATCCTCGCGGGTGATGACGGTTGCTTCGATTATCGGCTCCTCGATGGTCTCGATCAACGACGGGTTCGGGAACCTGGTCGGGTTGTCGACCTCAACGACCTCACCGTCTGTCTTGACCACCCGGTAACGGACGCCGGGGGCGGTGGTGATCAGGTCGATTTCAAACTCGCGCTCCAGCCGCTCCTGGACGATTTCCAGGTGGAGCAACCCGAGGAAGCCGCAGCGGAAGCCGAAGCCGAGGGCGACCGAGCTCTCGGGCTCGAAGCTGAAGGCGCTGTCGTTCAAGCGCAACTTCTCGAGCGCTTCGCGAAGAAGGCCGTGCGCGTGCGACTCCACCGGATAGAGGCCGGCGAAGACCATCGGCTTGGCCTCTTGAAATCCGGGCAGCGGTTCCGGAGCGGGGTTGGCGTCATCCATGACGGTATCGCCCACCTGCGCGTCGGAGACCGTCTTGACGTTGGCGGACATAAAGCCGACTTCGCCCGCCGTCAACTCGTCGCACGGGATGCGCTTCGGGGTCTGATAGCCGAGTCCCTCGACTTCGAACGCTTTGCCGCTTGACCACAGCCGGATCTTCTGACCGACGCGCAGCGAGCCGTCCACAACGCGCAACAGTGCAATCACGCCGCGGTACGGATCGAACCACGAATCGAAGATCAGGGCGCGGAGCGGGGCCTCCGGATTCCCGCGCGGCGGAGGGACCAGGTGAACGATCGCCTCGATTGCCTCGTGGATACCGACGCCGTTCTTCGCGCTGACCATCACAGCGTCGCGGGTATCGAGGCCGACGACGTGCTCGATCTCTCCCTTAATTCGTTCAGGTTCGGCGGAAGGCAGGTCGATTTTGTTGATGACCGGGATGATCTCGAGGTTGTGGTGCAGCGCCAGGTAGGTATTCGCGAGAGTCTGCGCTTCGACTCCCTGGGAGGCGTCGACCACGAGCAACGCGCCTTCGCACGATTGAAGGCTGCGCGAAACCTCGTAGGTGAAATCGACGTGGCCCGGCGTGTCGATCAGGTTCAACTGGTAATGATTGCCATCGTCGGCGATGTAGTTGAGCCGCACGGCGTGCGCTTTAATGGTGATGCCGCGTTCGCGCTCGAGGTCCATCGAGTCGAGGACCTGCTCCATCATCTCGCGCTCGGAAAGAGCGCCGGTCAGCTCGAGCAGGCGGTCCGCAAGCGTGGACTTGCCATGGTCGATGTGGGCGATGATGGAGAAATTCCGGATGTACCGGGGATCCATGCGGTATGATGTTGCTCTGAAGACCGATTATCCCATATGTCCTACGGCTCCATTGCGTTCGAGTTGTCGGACGACGGCATCACGCTGATCACGATTCGGCGTCCCGAGAAGTTGAACGCGCTGGACGTGGCGACTGTCGGCGAGCTTGACGATGCGTTGTCGCGAGCGGCGTCCGATGGTTCGACTCGCGGCCTGCTCCTTAGCGGAGCCGGCGACAAGGCGTTCGTCGCGGGGGCTGACATTCGGGAGCTCGCGGCGCTCGACGCGGCGGGGTGCAGGGAGTTCTCGCTACGCGGCCAGCGGACGTTCCGGAAGCTTGAGACGATGGGAAAGCCGTCGGTTGCCGCGATCCATGGCTATGCGCTCGGCGGCGGACTCGAACTCGCGATGTGCTGCACGTTTCGGGTGGCCGCGCCGGAGGCGAAACTCGGCCTGCCGGAGGTGAAGCTCGGCATCATCCCGGGTTACGGCGGTACGCAGCGGTTGCCGCGGCTGGTGGGCAGGAGCCGTGCGCTCGGGATGCTGCTCACGGGCGAGCCCGTCGGCGCCGAAGAGGCGTTGCGAATCGGCCTGGTCGATCACGTTGCGCCAAGGGCGGAATTGACGGAGTTTTGCCGCGCGCTGCTGCGCAAGATGCTGGCGAACGCGCCGGTGGCGGTTGCACTTGCGATGGAGGCGGTGGACATTGGTCTGAACGCGGGTGTCGAGGAAGGATTGCGCGCGGAAGCGGCAGCCTTCGGACTGGCCGCGGCGACGGAGGATCGCGCGGAGGGTATGCGGGCGTTTCTCGAGAAACGGCCGGCGGTGTTTCGAGGAAAGTGACTTATGGCAAGCCGGATAATTGAAGGCAATCTGGACGCGAAGGGACTCAAGTTCGCGGTTCTTGTGACACGGTTCAACAGCCTGATCACCGAGCGGCTGCTCAGCGGCGCGCTGGACGCGCTGGCGCGTACGGGATGCGGCGCCGACGACATCGAGATCGTCCGGGTGCCCGGTTCGTGGGAGCTTCCGGTGGTGGCGCGTGAACTGGCGCTCCTAAAGCGGCACGACGCCATCATCTGCCTCAGCGCGGTCATTCGCGGCGACACGCCGCACTTCGACTACATCGCCGCCGAAGCCTCGAAGGGTCTAGCGCAGACGTCGATGGAGAATGGGGTTCCGTTGGCCTTCGGCGTTCTGACGTGCGATACGCTCGAGCAGGCCCTGGACCGGGCTGGAGCAAAGAGCGGAAACAAGGGCTTCGACGCCGCCATGACCGCGGTCGAGATGGGGAATCTCATGCGGCGGCTGCGCGCCGGATCGTGAGCGGACGATGCCGTCCCGCCATCGCTCCAGGCAACGCGCGCTCCAGGTGCTGTTTCAGATCGACATCCGGCAGCAATCCGCAGCCGAGGCGCTCGATGGCTTTTACGGCTCGTTGATCACGTCGGAGGAGGCGCCCGGAGAATCGGAGGAGCGCGACCCCTTTATGGAACGGCTGGTCGAGTCTACGGTCGAGCGCCTTGGCGACATCGACCGGCGGGTCTCCGGCCATTCCGAGCACTGGCGGATCGAAAGGATGGCCGCGGTGGACCGCAACATCCTGCGGCTGGCGGTGTGCGAGATGACGAGCACCGACACGCCGGCGGCAGTCGTGATCGACGAGGCCTTGGAACTGGCCCGGCGGTTTTCGTCGGACGAGTCGGTGGCTTTTATCAACGGGGTACTGGACGCGGTGCACCGAAGCTGGACTTCCGGACACGAAGTCACCGGCCCTCCGGGTCCTGCTCCGGAGAGCCAGTGAACCCGGACGCAGCAGATTCCGTCAGGCGCCCGGCTTTCCGCAGCGCGTCGCGCAGCAGGAATTCGATCTGTCCGTTGACGCTTCGCATCTCGTCATCCGCCCAGCGGCGGAGCAGATCGAACGTCCTGCCGTCGATGCGCAGGAGAAAAGTCTTGCGCCCTTCCATCCCCACCTACTGGTAGATCGTCCCGGCGTTGATCACGGGTTGGGCGGCGCGTTCGCCGCAAAGCACGACAAGGAGGTTGCTGACCATGGAGGCGCGGCGCTCTTCGTCGAGTTCGATGATCTTGTTCCGAGAGAGCATCTCGAGCGCCATTTCCACCATGCCGACGGCGCCTTCGACGATGCGCTGCCGGGCGGCGATGATCGCGCCCGCCTGCTGCCGCTGCAACATCGCCGCCGCGATCTCCGGAGCGTAGGCGAGGTGGCTGATGCGGGCCTCGACGACCTCGACGCCGGCGACCGCGAGGCGTTCCTGGATTTCTGTTTTCAGGTGCTCGGCAACGGCCTGTGTGTGGCCCCGGAGGGAGGTCTCAGTTTCTTCGTGTGAGTCATAGGGGTAGGCGGTGGTGAGATTCCGCAGCGCCGCCTCGCTTTGCACGTGCACGTAGTTCTCGTAGTTGTCGACCTGGAAGCAGGCCTCGGCCGTGTCGACGACTTTCCAGACCACGACAGCCGCAATCTCGACGGGGTTGCCGTCCTTGTCGTTCACCTTGAGGTGGCCGGTCTCGAAGTTCCGGACACGGACGGAGATGTGCTTCTTCGAGAAGAACGGGTTGGCCCAATGGAGGCCGGAGCGCCGCACGGTTCCGATGTACTTGCCGAATAACTGGAGCAC
>JAEHDI010000087.1 GCA_016880505.1 Bryobacterales bacterium
GAAACAGTATTTCGCCACCCATGGGGGAGTGTTTGTAGCGGTCGCGCCCGAAGAATTCCCACCCTTCCAAGTTGTAGCTGGGCGACCAGGCCAGATGAAAAGTGTCGTCGAAGATCCCGAACCTGAGCTTCAGCAACTGCGGCTGAGAGGCGAACGGCGTGCGCTTCGCCACGTGGGCGTCCTGCGAGATCATCCAGGGCGTGTGCTGGAGAACCTTCGTCAGGTGGTGAAAAAAACGCGCTTGGAACTCCATGCTCGGGAACGTCTCGCCAAGGATTTCCGGACCGGAGTAGACGTGATACTCCGACCACAAGCCGAAGCCGACTTCTAGGAATGCGAGTCGCGGATCGCGGTCGTATTTCTCCGCGAACTTTTCATGGAATTCGAGAAACAAGCGCTGCCATTCGGGGTGCGACCAGTCCGGGAATCCCGTGTCGCGCCGCTCGCTCTTGGCTACCCTGTCCGTGTAGTCCGGTAGCGCCTTGATGTACTGCGGCACGCTGCTCGGGCGGCCGGGGTAAGTGTCCCAGAAACGCAAGATCGCCTGGTGTTTGCGGCGCGCGCTGGCATCGAGTTTCCGCTCGACGGGCGTCCAGTCGTACTCGCCACGCTGCTTCACCACGTCGCTGTAACGCATGTAGGAGTACTCGAGCTGGATCGCGTCGCTTTCGCTGTTTTTCGAATCCTCCCACATGACAATGCCCGTCATGGGCTGGACATTCGTGATGCGGCTCTCGACCGGCACCGGGCGAAAGGCGTCTCGCGCCGGCGCCAGGCCGATTACGGCCACGGCACAGGCCAACGCGGCCAACGCGTACCTGCGTTTCATGTCAGACCCCCTTCCGCCAGCCGCGATCATCGAATTGCTTCAGTTGAACGACATACGAGCCGTCCGGATGCAATGGCTGCGCGCAGGCCCATCGCACCGGACGGCGGACACCTTTGGCCTCGAGCTCGGCGCGAAGCTTTACCTCCTGGCCTTCCAGGCCTTTGGGCAGAATAAATGATGCTTGACGCAGTCGTCCCCCGTGCGGGTGGCCGCCATCGAGACCGCCGCCCACCCGCACTTTGCCGTCCATGCTTTCGACGTACACCCTGAGCACGCCGGGAACGCCGGCGACGCCGTCGTTAGCAATGCCGAGGATGATCTCGCTCGTGCCGTAGCGCTTTCGTTGCCAGATGAAGGAGGGTCGCACGCGGTATCCCAGGCGGCGGTGCAGCGTATCGAACGCAAACGGATACTTATCGTAGAACCGTTGCAGGTTTTCGGCCTCCGTCCACAGCGCCCAGTAATTGCCACACAGGTCGAGCACGTGCAGGGCGGCGTTTTCGCGGTCGTTGATGCCCGCTGCATCGAATACGAGAGCGGCTGGATCGTAGTGCCGGTTTCGACCCTCCTCCATCACCACAGCCAGCCACTGCGGGCGGTTCGATAGGCACTCCACCTGAATCGGCTCTTCGATGTAGACGGTACTGTCCGAACGCAGCCAGCATCCGGCGCGCACGGCAATGTCGAGGCACTCCCGATTTCCCGTTCTACTGATATCGGGCTGCGTGTTGATGGCCAGCGGCGCCTTTCTCCAAGTGTCGATCTGAAGTCGGGTCATCGCGGCCATGGTCTTTTCCGCCGTCAAGTAGTCCGGAAACGGATTGGGGAGCCTGTTGGTGTGTCCTTCGCCCCAGAATCCGTACATCATCATGTCCATGAACTCCAGCAGCGGATGGCCATCGAACTCGGCCGCCAGCAACTCGTTCAGTTCCCGGAACGCTTTGTGAAATTCGGGGTGGTCGTAGCGCGGCTCCACGTAATCCCAGTCCTGCGGCCTGCCGGCGCCCTCCCCGCGCGCCCGGCCGATCTTCACCAGTGGAATTTTGTTTTGCAGAAAATCCGGTAGCGCGAGCTGCTTAGGTTGAAAGTTCGGGCTCGAAAGCTGGACCCGGAAGCCGACACGTAGATTGTGTCGCTTGGCTGCATCCAGAGTGAGTTTCCAGACAGGGTTCAAGTCCAGCTTGCCAGGCTGCTTCTGCACATCGCGCCAATCGCAGCGGATGTAGAGCACATCGACAAACGGAAGACCAGCCAGCTTTTCCACGGCCTCTTCCAGCGGCTCCTGGCCGCGGCGTGTGGCCAGTGAAGGGCCACCCTCCTCCCAGGTATAAGCCACCAGCCCGGTCCCGAAATTCTTCACGTGCCCACGGGACGGATTGGTGAAGCCGATCGTCTGCCACCCCTCGTCCTGATCGATGCCGAACGGGCCTTGGTCAAGACGGTCGGGCGCGGCGGGCGCTGGGCCGAAATCGTATCCGTCCCACCGATGGTCGGGGACATCGGCGCGCAGAGCGGGCGCGATTCCCGGCGCCAGCGTGGTTGTTGCTGCTGCTCTTAAAAAGTCACGTCGAACCATATCGCGTCTCCCTCTTCGGAGAGCGTGGCCATGGTAACGTACACGTGGCTGGTTTGCAAGACGCAGTCCAGATTATTAGGTAACGATAACGACCTTGACTTTGCCGGAAGCCTGCACCTATAATCCAACGGTCCGAAGCGGCTCTTGAACAGGACCGAGCCACCGGCGTAGGCCGCAAGTTCGTGGAGGATGGGATGAAGACTCTGTGTGGCGTTGTTTGCCTGCTGGTAATCGGATTTCCCGCCCGGGTTGGGGCAGCACCAGACGACCGTATGGCCTCCGGGAGTAAGGGTTTGGTCGTGTCGGGCAGGAGCGCTGCGACCGCTGCCGGAATCCAGATTCTCGAGCAGGGCGGCAACGCTGCCGACGCCGCCGCGGCGACGCTGCTCACGCTGAGCGTAACCACGGTCGGCGCGTTCTGTATCGGCGGCGAAGTTCCGCTGCTGGTCTACGATGCGAAGAAGAACGATGTGAAGGTTCTGTCAGGGCAGGGCGGCGCGCCTCTTGACCCGGCGGCGATCGAGTGGTACCTGAAGAACAAGATCCCCAGCAACGACGTGCGCGGCGCAGCCGTGCCGGCCGTCGTCGACCTGGTGGTGATCCTGTTGAAGCTGTATGGCACAAAGAGCTTTGGCGAGGTCATCGGGCCCACGTTGTCCATCCTGGACGCCGGCGGCCCCACCTGGTACATCGATACCTCGGACCGGCGCAAGATCGAGACTGGACACAACTGGCGTGCTGAGCTGGCAGTCACCTTCCGGAAGCTTGTCGAAGCCGAGCAGAAAGCCACAGGCGGGCGTGAAAGCCGGCTACAAGCGGTCGCGGATCGCTTCTACCGTGGTGATATCGCGGACGCCCTCGAGAAGTGGTACATCGAGCAGGGCGGATTTCTCCGCAAGGCGGATCTGGCCGCGCACAGAACGCTGGTGGAAGATCCCGTGCAGGCCAGCTATCGGGGGTACACAGTCCTCAAGTGCGGTCCCTGGACCCAAGGGCCCTATCTCCTGCAATCATTGCGCCTGCTGGAAGGCTTCGACTTGAGGGGCATGGGACATGCGTCAGCGGACTACATCCATGTGGTGACCGAAGCAATGAAACTCGCTCTGGCGGACCGGGACGAATACTACGGCGACCCACGGTTCACGAAGGTTCCCCTGACGCCTCTCCTGTCCGACCCTTACACTCAGATGCGCCGGCCGCTGATCGACATGAAGAAAGCATCCCTGGAAGTACGCCCAGGCGATCCGTATCGCATGCGTCCTATTAAGGAACCGACGTCACAAGCGGCAGCATCTCAGGGCGGCACCACCGTCATGTGTGTTGCCGATCGTTGGGGTAATGTTATTGCGGCCACGCCGAGCGGATTGGGCAGCTCGGCGGGCGTGGCCGGAGACACCGGCATCATCCACGGCGCCCGCTTGGTCAGCCTGAATACCTGGAAGGGCCATCCCAATTGCATCGCACCCGGAAAACGGCCTCGCATCACTCTGACACCCACGCTGGTGCTCAAGAACGGCAAACCGCTGGTGGCCATCGCCGTGGCGGGAGGCGATCTGCAGGACCAGGTCAGCCTCCAACTCATCCTCGATCACATCGACTTCGGCATGGAGGCGGAGTTGGCGTTTCACGCCCCACGATTCGCCACGCGTCACCACACCGGCTCGTTCGGACAGGACAGACCGCGCCTGGGCAGTCTCCAGGTCAGCGCGAAGGTCAGCGAATCCGTGCGCGAAGAGCTCAAGCGCCGGGGCCACCTGGTGACCACCAGCTCGGGCGAAATCGGAGGAGCCGCGATGCTGTCCATCGATCCCGCGTCCCACGAGGTTCGCGGAGCTGGGCCGTCGGCCGGCCGGGTCGAGTAACCTACTCACCAAAGATTCTCGACGCACCGGTGCGCGCATTGGTCACCGTGAAGGCGCCATCCTTCTTCGCGGATACTTTGATCCAATGTCCATCGGTCGAATTCTGTAAGTTCGCAATGAACTCCTCTGGCGGGTTGTCGCTCGGCGCATTGACCGACCAATGCAACTGATAGGCCGCTGCGAGTCCGGGTGAGGATTGAATGGTTTTCAGCACGCTCGGCGAACCCATTTTCCGGGCTCCGTTGTTCATAATCGTCACTCTGGGCCTCAATGCGTGAATCAGCGCCGGCGAGTTCGCCGGATCGCCCCCGTGATAGCTGACCATGAACAGGTCCACCGAGCCAATCGGGTTGTTCGGGCACACCAGCTCGAGTTCCTTATTCCACGAAAGGTCGCCCAGGTCGATCATGCGGAACTTGCCGTAAGTAAAGAGCAGGCCGAGGGAGACGCCATTCTCCGACCTATCGGGCTCCTTGGGCGGCGTGCTCTCGCAAAACGGATTCCGGGCGCCTGCGCCCTTCACCAGAGCCTTGACGGCCTGCCCTCCGGATGCCACTACCAAAACATCCACGTCGTCAAACGGGATCCTGTCTCCCGGTTTCACGCTGACGCGGCGGGCCTTTGTCGTCTCCCGCACGTAGGCGGCGAAGGCATTAGCGGTGCCTTCGCCCTGGGACACTGCCGGCCCGTGGTCGACGAACAATCGCGCCGGGATCCTGGCGACGACCGCAGGCGTGTTGCTGACATGGTCCAGATCATAGTGGGTCGTGACCAGGACATC
>JAEHDI010000742.1 GCA_016880505.1 Bryobacterales bacterium
ACCTTCCGCACTACTACTTCGACCTGAAGAAAGAGAAGAAGAACGCCGATAAGGGCGAATCAAGCTGGACGCCGAACACCTCGCTGGTGCTCGCGCTGCGTGAGGCCCTGGTGTACGTGAAATCGATCGGCATGGAGAAGCTGGTGGATAACGCACAAATGCTCGCCAAGGCCACTCGTGCGGCCGTCGCCGAACTTGGCCTTGACCTGTTCTCCCCCGAATTCCCGGCGGCGTCGGTGACCGCCGTGAAGGCTCCCGAGGGGTGGGACTCCGGCCTGATCGTGAAGGAGTTCCGCAATCGTTTCGGCGCCATCATCGCCAACGGCCAGGGCAGCATGAAGGGCAAGATCTTCCGCATCGCTCATCTCGGCTACTTCGATTTTGCCGACCTGTTCGCGGTCATCGCGGAGCTCGAGATTATCCTCGCCGCCAACGGCCATCCGGTGAAATTCGGCTCCGGCGTAGCAGCGGCGCAGACGGTCTATGCCGACGCCGCCGTCGCACAAGGAGCCGTGAAGGCCTGAGGGGGAACCGTGAAGATCCTGATCGCTGAACCGGTCTCCGCGGCCGGCATCGAGTTGTTGAAATCCCAGCCGGGTTGGGACGTCATCGTATCGAATTCGAAGGAATACCAGCAGCATCTTGGCGACGCGGACGCACTCATTGTCCGCAGCGGCGTCAAGGTGACGCGCGAGGTGCTCGAGAAAGCGCCCCGGTTGCGCGTCGTCGGGCGCGCAGGCGTGGGGGTGGACAACGTCGATCTTCCCGCCGCCACCGATCTCGGCGTGCTGGTGATGAATACGCCCGGGGGCAACGCCGTGTCTGTCGCCGAACACACGCTGGCACTTATGCTCGCCATGGCGCGGTCGATTACGCCGGCGAATTCCTCGACCAAGAGCGGCAAGTGGGAAAAGAAAAAGTTTCTCGGCAATGAACTCCGGGGCAAGACGCTCGGTGTCGTCGGGCTAGGCAGTATCGGCCGCGAGGTTGTGCGGCGCGCGCGCGCCTTTGAGATGAAGGTGGTCACATCCGACCCGTACGTTAGCCCCCGAGTGGCCGAGGATCTCCACGTCGAACTCGCCGATTTCGACCGCCTGCTGGCGACAAGCGACTACATCAGCCTCCATGTCGCCCTTACTCCCGAGACGCACCGCATGCTCTCGAAAGAAGCGTTCACGAAGATGAAGACAGGTGTGCGGATCGTCAATTGCTCGCGGGGCGAGCTGATCGACCCCGAAGCCCTGAAGGAGGCGATCGAATCCGGGAAAGTGGCGGGGGCGGCCCTTGACGTCTTCGACCCGGAACCGCCGCCGGCGGGTTTTCCGCTCTTCTCGCTGGACGCGGTGGTGGCTACGCCTCACATTGCGGGATCCACCGAGGAAGCCCAGGAGATCGTCGGCGTCCGCATCGCCGAGCAACTGGCCGAGTATCTGCGCAGCGGGGTGGCCATCAACGCGGTGAACATGCCGGCTATGTCGCCGGAGCAGTACCGCGTGATCGCGCCTTACATTTCACTGGCGGAGCGGCTCGGCACATTCGCCGCCCACATCGCCTCCGGGAATCCGAGAACCGTTCGTCTGGTCTATCTCGGGAAGCTCTCGGAGAACAACACACACCTGATCCGGAACGCCGGCCTCGCCGGCGTGCTCAACCGGTGGCTTTCGCAGAAGGCGAACCTCGTCAATGCGATGCAGATAGCGGCGCAGCGCGGGTTGGATGTCGCCGAGCGGCACGAGAAGCGCACCGGCCACACGGATTCGATCCGGCTCGAACTTGAGACCGACTCAGCCGTAACCACCGTCGAGGGCGCGGTTGTTCTGAACCGGCCGCGGCTTCTCCAGGTGGACGGGATCTACTGCGAGACGCCGCTCGCCGGGCACCTCACCTACATGAAGAACCAGGATGTGCCGGGCGTGATCGGTCACGTCGGCACCGTGCTCGGCCGCAACCGGATCAACATCGCGAACTTCTCACTCGGACGGCGTGACGCGCCGCTCACGCCGGGCGAGCCGCTCGAGGCGATCGCTGTCGTCGAGACTGACGAGACCCTGAGCGAAGACGTCCTCGGGCAACTCCGCGAGAACCCAGCGGTGAAGGTCGCGCGTTCCTTCGAGTTGATGGGCTGAGAACCGGTCACAGGGTTTTGGGACAGATTGCTCCCGGTCCCGCCTAGTGCCGTTCCAACTTGAAAGTCGCCGCCGAGGTCGCCCGCTGCGACCCCGCGATCAGCTGTCTGAGAGTCAGCAAGTTGGAACGGCACTGGATCGCAACTTTCCAGTCGAACGGCACTTGCGCGCGGCGTGCCCGGCCTCTGCCAACCCGCCTGGAAGCCTTTTTGTTTGCAAAGGGCCGCTCCCTCTGTTAAGATCAAGGAGCAGGAATGGCACGGTTCCTCTCGCCAGTCTCTCCCGCAATCCCGAAAACGGAGTGAGCATCAGTTGAGTTTTACTGTCTTCCTTGGCAACCTTCCCACCTGGGTCACGGCGGACGACATTCATTCTTGGCTAAGCGCCGAGAGTCTAGTCGCCGACGCTATCAAGGTAATTCGCAACCCCGAAACGCAAGAGTCGAAAGGCTTCGCATTCATAGAAACCCCGAACGCAGAGGAGATGCAATCGATCATCCGCCGTTTTGACCGGGCGCCCCTGGAGGACCGCCTTCTGCGGGCCAACCCGGCTCAGCCACCCAAGTCAAAGGGTGCTCCGCTGGTGAGACCCACCACCGCGCAGCGGCCGGTACATCGGGCAGGCAAGAAGCACGTCAAGCGCGGCCGGCCCGATCAGCAGTCGCCGCAGAGCGCGTTCGCGGAAGAACTCGCCAAAGCCCTCTAACGTCATCCGAACCTCCCGAAAACATCCCGCGCCGCCGCCGCGAGGGAGTCCTTCTCCCTTCCAGGCGTGCCTC
>JAEHDI010000743.1 GCA_016880505.1 Bryobacterales bacterium
TCTCGCCCCAATCTTGCTGGTCGCGCGGCCAGGCGTTCGGCATCTATGCGCTTGCTGACGCGTACCGCTTCACCGGCAAGACGCGTTGGCTCGAAGCAGCCGAGCGGCTCGCAGCGTACTGGGAGAAGAACGTCCCGGAGGACTGCGTTCCTTACTGGGACTTCAATGCCCCGGGAATTCCGCGCGAGCCGCGGGATAGTTCTGCCGCGGCGATGGCGGCCGGAGGGTTTTGGAAGCTATCCGAATTGGTGAAGAACCCGATGCGGGGCGGGCAATACCGCGACATCGCGATCCGGACGCTCGATTCACTGACCAACCGCTATATGGCGGCGGGTGACGCGGTTTCGGAAGGAAGAATGCTTGTCCACGCGACTCTCCACAAACCTGCCGGACTCGGCGTCGACGAGTCCATGATTCTCGGGGACTATTACTACCTCGAGCTTCTTCTCAATGTCCTGAAGGCTGGAAAAGAAGTACGGTGAATCATTGGAGCCGAGTCTCGTAGATCTGCCCGTTGGATGTCATCCGGTTCAGGCTTCCTCCTCCCCGTCCTGTTATTCTGAATGGCTATGAAATCCGACCCTGAGTTCTCCCGCCGCAGCTTCGTCCGCGCCGCCGGCGTCGTCCCCGCGGCGCTTGCCCAACCCGCCCCCGCCCTCGTCTCGGCCAGTCTGTCGCGCAGGCGGGAAGGCAAGACGCAACTCAGCGTCACCAGTGACGGAGTCATCCAAGCTGAAACGCCCACGTTGCTGGCGAGAATCGAGAAGGGATTCCTCACCTCGCTCAAGAGCAAGGCTTCCTCCGAGGAGTACATCACGGGCTTCGACACCGGTAAGTTCGACGCACTCCAGCTTGTGTACGGGCGGGGCGAGACGGTGGATGTGGGGGAACAGAAGTTCGGCAAAGTGGAAACGCGGAAGATCTCAGACCATCGGGCCGAGGTGATCTTTCAGAACTGGGATGGCGACGGTGTCATCACGATCTCCGTGGACCCCGCCTCGGGCGATCTCGTCGCCGAGCCTTCCGCCTTCTCCTCCCGGCCGGGCGTCCGCGCCTGCCGCTGGCGTCTGAAGGGACTGCGCCGAGACCTGAAGCTGGTTGCGCCGTTCTTTCAGGGTGTGTCGCTTAACCTGGACGATTCCCTGATGCGTTCCTCCCACTGGGACTGGCCTCATCGCTGGGAGGCGGGGCTGGCCATTCTCCAGGCCTCCTCCGGTGGGTTTTCCGTTCACACGCAAGACGACCGCTATCGTTACAAGGCGCTTCACGTCGGCAGTGACGACGATCCTTATATGATCGGACTCGACACGGAGGCGTACGGACCGATCGACGCCAATCTCGCGGCCGGGGGACTCGCCTGGAGGATCAACGTCCATCAAGGCGACTGGAAGGTCCCGGCAGAGCGCTACCGGAGCTGGCTCTGGGAGGCGTTTTCGCTCGCTAGGGAAGAGCAGCGCCGGGAGCCGTGGCTCCATGCGCTTGCGATGGCGATTTCGTGGTGTCCGGGAGATATCGCGATTCTCGAGAGCCTTGCGAAGCAGGTGGACCCCAAGAAAGTTCTCATTCACTTCTCCAGTTGGAGGACCGACGGCTACGACGAGAACTATCCCACCTACGTCGCCAGTGAGAGTGCGGCAGCGTTCCTGGCTCGCGCTCACGAGATGGGCTTTCACGTGATGCCGCACTTCAATGTCGTGGAGACCGACCCCAACCACCCGGTCTACGCACAGGTCAGGGACTTCCAATACCGCGACATCGAAACGAAGAAGCTCTACGGCTGGAGTTGGGTCGATAGCCGGGCCATCGGAGTGCCCGAGTCCAACGCCAGCCGTCTGAATCACCGCCGCGAGAAGGTCATGGTCAAGATTCACCCGGGATTGACCACGTGGCGCTCCATACTGTGTTCGAGAATCCAGGAGGCGGCCAGGCAAAACACGCTCAGGGATGTGTTCGTCGATGTCGCCCTGAACACGTTCAACCTCCACAACTGCCTTGTCGAGAACATGACTTCGACCGAGGGTGTAAACCGGCTGATCCACGAGATTGCCGGCCTTGGTCTCTCGGTCGGTGCGGAGGGACTGAACGAGACCTTCTTCCAGGGGCTTTCCTTCGCGCAGGTGCACCTATTCAGAAACCCGCGGGGGGCGACGGATTGGCTCGAACGGACGGGCGGCTGTCCGCTCAACAGCTTTCTGTTCGGGAAGCTATGCCGGTCGTTCGGATACTCCGGTCTGAGCGGCCGCAATGCCGATGAGGAACTCCGTGCCCAGGTTCACGAAGCGAACGGGGCGCTGCCGACCATCACAATCCGGTCCGCCGCGGAGATCACGGACCCGACGCCGGCCGTCAAACGGGCGCTCGACCGGGCCCGACGCTAGACACACGTGAGAAGCGCCGCCACAGCGGCTCACCTCGACGGTGGCGGTGATTGCTGTAGAATTCGTGGAGGTCGTCTTCGTCCGCGGGAGACCCAGCGACCGGCCAGAAGAGATCGCCGGCCGCGAGCGATGGCTTAGAGGGCCGTGTAAATTCATCCGTTCAGGGGTTCGGCACACATGATGTTATCTCTCCGCTTCGCACTCTTAGCAGGGTGTTTCCTGACCGTCCTGCACGGGCAAAGCGACTGGCCTGTCTTCGGCCACGACCCTGGCGCCATGCGTTACTCGCCGCTGAAGCAGATCACGGCCGGAAACGTTTCCCGCATGCGGCAAGCCTGGACCTTTCACAGCGGCAAAGCCGGTTCCGAAGTCACGCCCATTGTGGTTAACGGCGTCATGTACCTGACCCAGCCGAACGGCATTTTCGCGCTGGAGCCGGAGACCGGCAAACTGCTCTGGAAATATGAAGCGTCGGGCGCGGCGCTTCGCGGTCTGTGCTACTGGCCCGGCGGCAGAGGGACACATGCCCGTGTCTTTGCGGGGGTCCGAAACAATCTCGTTGCGATCGACGTGACGACGGGCAAGCCAGCGCCGGGCTTCGGCAACGAAGGGATTGTGGGTCTGAAGCAGGGCGTTGCCGATGACCTGCCTGATGCCGAACTGGTGTTGCCGTCTCCTCCGGCAGTGTACCGGGACATTGTGATCACGGGTAGTGCGAACGGTGAGGGAGCTCCTAGCGCAGGCGCTTACGGTGACATCCGCGGTTGGGATGCGCGCACGGGAAAACTGGTGTGGACCTTTCA
>JAEHDI010000744.1 GCA_016880505.1 Bryobacterales bacterium
GATTCGAAACTGGGAGGCGGCGGTGGAGGCAAGCCCCGCGGACTTTCGGATGCGACGGGCGCTCGGGATGGCGTACGCAGAACAGGGTCAGCCGGTGGAGAAGGCGGCGGCGCAACTCGAAAAAGCGGTCGAGCTGAAGCCCGAGCACGTCCGGACGATGAACGACCTCAGCGCGATATACGCGAAAGCCGGCTGGTTCGACGAGCAGCTTGCCATGCTGGAAAGAGCGCTCCGGCGGACCCCGGAGGACGACAACCTGGCCGAGGGAGTCCTTACCGCCAACCTGATGACGGGCCGCTATGCCGAGGCGGACAAGGTCGTGGCGACCCATAAATTCGCGCCACGACACCGTACCTATGGGCTGCGCGACAAGTACCGCTATCTGCGGTACGGGATGGGCGCGGAGGCTTTCCACGCCGGACGCTACGAGGAAGCATTGAAGTTGTTCCGGTCGGCGCTGACGCCGCCTGCTTCGCTGGGAGTGGACGACTTCCAGTTCGAGTCTACGCCGCGGGTGAATTACTACATCGGTCGCGCGCTGGAAGCGATGGGAAAGCGGGACGAGGCTCGGGCCGCTTACGAACGCGCCGCCACCGGCTACCAGCAACTCTCGGGCGACCAGGACAGTTGGAATGCCGAGAACTTCCACATGGTACTGGCGCTGGCCCGGTCAGGGAACAAGGATGCCGGAGCGAAGCTGGAAAAAGAGTTCGAGGAGTATGCGAAGACGCAGATGGAGTCGCAGCGGCGGCAGCGGCAGACGCAGGCGCGCTATCTGCTCGGACTCGTGAAGAAGTACCGGGGAGAGAACGCTGAAGCGCGCCGTCTGATGGAAGAGGCGGTGAAACTGGAGCCGGACTTCCTTGGGCCGCGTCTGGAATTGCGTGGCGACGTCGTGGACAAACTCGGCTCTTGAGCAGGCAGGAGGTAGAGATGAAAAGACTCGCCCATACAAGGCGTTGTTTTCTCGAAGCTGCGCCGGCCCTGGCGGGCGGATGGCGGCTACTTGCGGCAGAGGACGACCGTCTGGCGGTGAGAGACCCAAGGGCCACGGTCGGCGACGATGTCGTCGCGCCCAAGTGGGACACGGGAATCGAGATTACCGTAGGGCCGGACAAGGCCGACGTCGTGGGTGCCACGGGGAAGGCGATCCAGGCGGCGGTGGACTATGCGGCGCGATGGGGCGGGGGAACGGTGCGTGTGTTGCCCGGGACCTACCAGCTCCGGAACGCGGTATTTCTGCAATCCGGCGTCCGGCTGTCCGGCAGCGGTCCTGACACGGTGCTGGTGAAGGGCCCATCGGTGCGGACGAAGCTCGCCCTCGACGCGGACTTCTATGAGCAGGAAGTCACCCTGGCCGACCCGAAAGGCTTCGAAGTCGGCGATGGCGTGTGCTTCCGCGCACAAAGCCAGCGGCACAAGGGAGTCGATATCTTCACCCGCACGCTGGTCGCGCGCAGTGGCAACCGCTTCAAGCTGGACCGTCCGCTTCCGGGATACCCGGGAATCTCCGACCTGTGGCTGGAGGGCGATGCCAGCGCCGCCACTCTTTTCGCTCTCATCCACGGCGAGGGGATCACCGATGCCGCGGTCGAGAACATCATGCTCGACGGGAACAAGGCGAACAACGAGTTTCTGAACGGCAATCACACCGGCTGCATCTACCTGCTGAGCAGTAACCGCGTCACGATCCGGAAGGTTACGGCGCGCAATTTCAATGGTGACGGCATCTCGTGGCAGACAAGCCACGACGTCACGGTCGAAGAATGCCGTTCGCAGGACAACGCCGGGCTTGGGTTGCACCCCGGCTCCGGCGCGAAACGGCCGACGGCGCGGAGGAACCGGCTGGAGCGGAACGACATCGGCTTCTACTTCTGCTGGGGCGTGAAATGGGGCGTTGTAGAGGATAACGTCATCCTTGACAGCAAGCGGTTCGGGATACACTTCGGCCACAACGACACCGACAACATCGCACGCCGTAACGAGATCCGCAACAGCGGGCGAGCCGGCGTCATCTTCATCCCCGGGGACGGCCGCGTGGCTCCGCCAAACTACTGCCGGCTAGAGGCGAACCGCATCCTCGACAACGGAGGTGAGGACGGAATTGGCGTCGATGTTCAGGGGACAGCCACCGGCCTTGTCATCGCCCGCAACGAGATCCTCGAAACCCGAGTTCCCGCGAAACGGACCGGCGTCAAGATTGCGGCCGAGGTCGGGGAAGTGAAACTGATAGAGAACAAGATCGAAGGCTTCTCCATTCCCCTCAGCGATCTGCGGCGAACAGCGGGCTAGCAGGAAACCGAAGCGTACTAGGCGTGTCAGAGTATTCCTACCGATTGCCCCGACTGGCAGTCGCTGCTTTCACCAAAGTGCCGCGCTTTGACGAGTGGAAGCTGATCAACCGCTTCCCCTGCAAACAGGGAGTTCCCCGTGGCCCCAGGCGGCACAAGTCCACACCAGCTTGTCATTGCACGCCAAAGTGCGCCAGCCGTGGTGCCGACAATCTCTTACGATCTCCAAGGGGAAGAGGCCGGAAAGAGAACGCAATGCCAAGCAATCACTGCTGTTCCACGGTTACGGCAACACCTTCTTCCTCCAAGGCGTATGGGCTGCCGGAATGACCAGCGGATATAAGCTACCCGCTTCGAAGGCGGAGCGCGAGATGGCGAAAGTTCGCTCCGCGGGCGCTCAGGTTGCCTGGGTACCCATCCCTGCGCGGTAGATTGACTGCCGTTGCTCGCTTTCTTGGTGGGCCTTGTGAGAGCGTGCCGGTCGGCAAGCCGGCACGCTCTTCGCCTTTGTGGCCGTAAAATCGTGTGAGTGGAGGGCTGAATGACGTCGAGAATCTATCTGGTGCTTGCGTTTTTTGCGTTTCCCCTCGCCGGCGGTGAGTTAACCCACCTCGGAGTGCCGGCCGGCGACCATGTACTGCTTGAGATGGTTGCGGGCGTGAGGACCGGCTGCGGTCTGGCAAAGATCGATTTTGTCCGCACATTCCCGGACGGCGGTGCGGGCGCAGAGCCGTTTCGTATCCCGGAGGACCGGGTATTGGTGGCGACCGATGTCGACTGGTACTACTTTGACGGAACGCCGGGCATCGTCCAGGTGCTGCGGTTGTTTGTTGAGAACTTGGCGGATCCGGAGAAACGGCGCAAGGTGTTCGAGTCGGCAGCCCAACTGAACGGCCTCGGGGTGGGCGGCGCGAACGCTCGCATGACAAGCGGCTTCCTGGTTTCCTCCGACGCCCGGCTGTGTGTGGACGTCACTCCGGGGCCGCTGGGCACCCCGCTACGGCTGTCGAAGCTGCTCGTGCGTGGGTATCTGGTGGCGGAGCGGTAGAGCCCGCTATTCGATGACTACGACGCCATACGTATCCAGATTCTGAATCTGAAATTCCACTGTGGAGACGCCGCTCCGCACCGCGGCCAGTCCCTCGGTTTGCGAATCGGGCGTGAGTAGGCGAGGCAGCGTGTCAGCGAGCGACGCGAACTCCCGGTCAAGGTTTACCCGCACCCGCACGCCGGAAGCTGCTTCCGGGGCGTAATTGAGCAGGTGAATAGCGATGCCCTTTCGGGAACCTAATCGCGTGACGTTGCCAAGCACGTGCGGCGCACCCTCCACAGCCAGTCCGATCCGGTCCGGCGCGAGCCCGCGAACTCTTTCCAGCACCTCCCGCCGCGCGGCCTCATTCGTCTCCAGGCTCTCGAGCAGCGCCTCGCTCAGCGTGACTACCTTCCCGCCATTCTTTCGGAAGCGCTTCAGCATGTCCGTCAACCGCGCCGAGGAATCAAGAAAGGCCGGGACTACCACGCCCGCATAGGCCGCGAGCTGTTTTTCTTCCAGAGCGTCGACTAGCCGGATGTCGTGCAGTACGCTGTGCTTGGCCAGCAAATCGTAAAGTCCGGTCTGATCCTTGTCCCATCCGAATTGGATCACGTTGCCGCGCCGCCGCTCAAAGATCAGCACCGCCACGGGCGCGGTCCCGCGCGCCTTCCAGTAAAGGTCTTCGTGGTCTTTTAGAAAGCGGTTGTACCTGCCGATGGCCTTCCAGGTCTCGAGCGCTCCGGCGTTGCCGTCGACGAGCGCCGCATCAAACGGCCCTTCCATGTCCCACGCATAAGCGGATCCGAAGGCCGCGGCTTCCGCGATCCCGAGCTGCGCCGATTTCGGCTTCAGCCAGCCGTGCGCACGGTCCCCCTCATGGAAACGCGAATACTCGGAGATGAGGGGCTTCCACTCCGGCGCCACCCCGCGGACGTACTTCATCCGCCGCACGTTGGTGGTGTTCCACTCCTGCCCAAAGACACCCGGCTCCACCCAGTACTCGTTGAACACAATCTCCATGTTGCGGTTCAGCACGATCCGGTTCGATGCCAGACCGTAGTTGGTCAGCAGCAACACCGTCGAACGCTTCTCTTCCCGAATGTAGCGGCGTAGTTGTCCGATATACCGGTCCATCGTCTCGTTATCCGCCCACGCCGTCTGGGAAGTGTTGTCGAGAAAGAATGCGTCCACGCCCGCGTCGATGGCCGCCCCGATGCGGCGCTTCTGGTACTCCACCCATTCGGGATTGGATACATCGGCGACGAACCGCAGAGGGTCGCGCCCGCCGGAATAGCGGAATGGCACGTACTGCGGGTCGAACCGGAGCCACCGTGTGGAGCGAGGCTCATCGCGAAACATGCTCTCCCAGAACATGCTCGCCGCGCACAGGTAAGCTGCCACGCGAATGCCCTTCTCGTGCAGTTTGGCGGTGAGCGTGCGGCACTCGTCCCGCTGCCGGGCCTCGTCCTCCCAGGAGTAGCCTACGCTCCAGGTGATCCAGACCCAGTTCAGGTTGGCCTGGCCGAGCAAGTCGATCATACGGTCGCGGTAGGTGGAGTAAAGGTTGCCGAGGACCTCTTTCTCCCGTGCGGTGAAGTGCATGCCCCAGGAGGAGCGGGCGGTCTTGAGGACTTCAATCGGGCCCCCGTCGAGCCGGGCGAACCGGTACTTGCCCTGCTGCGCCCACTCCGGGACCTGCTCCGGCCCGGGATAGAGAACGGGATCGTGATCCGTCCGCGGCGCGGCAGACAACGCCACCGCGATCCACAACGCAGCGCCGGCCAAGCGCAAAAATACCATCGGCGTATCCTCGAAATTCCGTTTGATTCCGGCTGATTATGCTACTTGCCGCTGGCGGCGTCAACTGCCGCCCGTCGCTCTTACAACCTGAGGAAGATCCTCTGGCGGTAGAGCCAGTAGCACAGAGACCACATCACCAGCAACACCGCGCAGCTCTGTGCCACCGGCCCGAAGGCGCCGAGAAGCGTGAACTTTCCCGTGAACACCGCGACCGACTCGTCGAGCCACCGCCGCAGGATCATGTCGAGCGTGTAGATGAAGATCGCGTTCGAGCCCGCCACTATGAACGGGAAAGCCAGTTTGCGCCAACCGCCCACCTCGATCAGCAGGTACAGCACCAGGAACATGAGTAGCACCCAACCCACGGCGTATAGCGCGAGGGACGCCGTCCAGATGCGCCGGATAATGGGTACCCACGGCGAAAGCGCCAGCCCGCCGGCGAAACCGGCCGCCATGACCGCGGTCAGGATTTTCATCTGCCCGGAACGCGGGCGGCCGCTCCGCAACAGGTTCCCGGTCCACACGCCGAACAGTGCGCTTGCGGTCGTGCTGATCATGTTCAGGTTGGTGGTCCAGGAGGCGTAGTTGTATCCCATCAGGGCGCGGTCCCAGACGGCGCCGATATTGCCGGTCTTGGTAAACGGACCGTCCGGCCCAGGGAACAGAAAGAACAGCGACGTGTGCACCGCCAGCAACCCCACCCCCGCCAGCACCTGGTAGCGGAACGGCCACTGCATGATCAGGAAGCACAGGAAGTAGGCCACGGCGATGTGCGTCAGAATGTTGTGCATCTGGAAGTGCAGTCGGTGCGACTGAATCGAGATCAACACCTGGGAATACAGCATCAGACGGAGCGAGCGCATGACCACGTGGCGCAGGTTGTCGCGGAACGTGGCGCCCCGCTCGGTGCGGAGGCCCAGCGCGTACGGCATGGCCATCCCGACCATGAACAGGAACGCCGGCGCAATCGTGTCATAGAACACCGCTCCTTCCCACGGGACGTGTTCAAACTGTTCAGCGAGGCCGTGGAAGACCGAATGTTTGGCGAGAGCGCGCAGGCCGAACCCGTCGGAAACCAGCAGGACCATGATCAGGCCGCGGAACGCGTCGAGCGGCAGGAATCGTTCCGGCGCGGCGGCCCGGGAGGCCCCCGCGGTCCGCTGTTCCGCTCCAGCGGGCGCGGCTGCGGTTTGCATTTGTCTATTATGCCCCGTGGCCCTGCGTGGCGGACCGGACGTGTCCCTCGGCTTGATGTCTGGTAGGCGCGGCAGGACTCGAACCTGTGCGAACCTCGGCGTGGAAGTTGTACTGGCAGCTTGTTCCATAGACATCACGGATGTTACTAAGTTCCGCACAAGTTGAGGCTCAGTCCACTTAGTCCGGCGGTGGGAACTGCGGAGGTCCAATCTCGTCCATGACGGATGTGACGAGGAGCGGATAATGCGAGTGCGGGTTATATGTCGCCAATTTCCCGGCTACGTTCTTATGTTCGTATAGTTTGGATGCGCTCAGGCGTTGGCCGTGAAAGTGGATGCCCGCTCTAATGGACGGAAAGGGCCAGTTTCCGTGGTCCCAGCCGAAGATATTGTTGTTCCGAAAAGCTTTTCCGCCTCCCGATTCGACGAAGGCGATCGCCGGGAGCAGCCGCCAGTCCAGGCCGTTCCAGTCCGCAGCTACAATAAAGTCACGCGCCAGAAGTGCGACAGGCGAGTCCTTCTCCTCGAAGAATCGACTTAAACTCAACACCCTGGGATCTTCATCATAAGACGGAGGTGCGAATTCCTGGTTCAAGCTGGTGCTCGCCTCAAGGGCCAGAAGCCCGGCGAGAACCGCTGCACCTTGGGAAAGCACTCGCACTCGGAGACTCCCTATCGTTTCGGGGTCGACACTCCTAAACTCTAAGAGCCCAAGTGCCTTTTAGTAAATAGTGTCTGGTACCATTCGGCTCGCAGATTGTACTAGCCCGGAGTGAGCAGGCGCCTAGTACGTTTCCATTGTGGTGAAGGTTCCAGCGGTGAAGAGCGATTTCGAGGAATGCTTTTGGGGTGCGTGAAGCCTGGGCGGTCATCGCCCTCACTGGCCATTGAACGGCTTTGGAATGAGGGATGGCCGTCTAGCCCGGCGTCATGAACCAGGCCCAATGGCGCCTCACCCCCCCCGGCCACCTCCGGCCGTATCCGTTTGAGAAGTGTGGTAGGCGCGGCAGGACTCGAACCTGCGACCCTCGGCTTAGAAGGCCGATGCTCTATCCACCTGAGCTACGCGCCCGCGGACTGTGTCCTCTTCGATTGTAGACTACGAGGCCCGGCCGGCTGAAGCTGAAACCGGACGGAAAATCACCGGACTTGCGACTCTGAAAAGAATCGCTACAATAGTACAAATCCCGTTTAGGAGACGCGATGCCGGACTGTACCCAGCCGCGGACGGAACGCCGGAGGTTCATCCAGACCTCCGCAGCAGCAGGCGGTTTGCTGCTGCTGAAACCCCGGACCGTCTTTGGCACGCAGGCCAACTCGACCCTCGAACTCGGCATTATCGGTTACGGAGGCCGCGGCTCCTGGATCTGCGATCTGTTCACGGAGTTCACCACGACCCGAGTGGTCGCCGCGGCGGATCCTTTCCAGGGGCGCCTCGAGGAGGCCCGGGTAAAGTTGAAGTTGGATGCATCGCGCCTGCACGGCGGGCTTGATGGGTTCCGGGACCTGGTCGCATCGAATTTGGACGCGGTGGCGATCGAAAGCCCGCCTTATTTTCACCCGGAACAAGCGGAGGCGGCCATCTCCGCAGGGAAACATGTGTATCTGGCCAAGCCGGCTGCGGTCGATGTGTGGGGCTGCCGCAGCATTCTCGCCAGCGGCGGAAAGGCCAAAGGAAAACTGAGCTTCCTGGTGGACTTCCAGTCCCGCGCGTCGTCGGCGTTCCAGGAAGCGGTATTGCGGGTGCACTCCGGCGCCATCGGGTCGCCGGTGCTCGGCCACATTTTCTATCACACAGGCCGGCTGAACCGTAAGGACACGCCGGGCATGACGCCGGCGCAGGCGCGGCTGAGCAACTGGGTGTTCGACAAAACGCTGTCAGGCGACATCATCGTCGAGCAGAACATCCATGTGCTGGACGTCGGCAACTGGTACCTGCGGTCGCACCCGTTGAAGGCGTGCGGAACGGGCGGGCGCCGGGCGCGCGTCGATGTCGGCGACTGTTGGGACCACTTCGTGGTCACCTACTGGTATCCCAATGATGTGCGCGTGGATTTCAGCTCCGCCCAGTTCATCAAGGGCTTCCACGACATGTGCATGCGCGTCTATGGAACGGCAGGCACGGTCGAAGCCCATTACGGG
This sequence comes from Bryobacterales bacterium, assembly GCA_016880505.1. Lineage (GTDB taxonomy): Bacteria > Acidobacteriota > Terriglobia > Bryobacterales > Bryobacteraceae > JAEHDI01. Next base: position 8,463 of record JAEHDI010000744.1, read on the forward strand.
GGCGCGGTGAAGATCACCGGCGACAACC
>JAEHDI010000009.1 GCA_016880505.1 Bryobacterales bacterium
GCGAGACCCGCTACGACTCGCAGAATCTCGCCTTCTGGTCTGAAAGCGAAGGTCGGTACGTCTGCTACTTCCGTACGTTTAAGGCGTTCCCGGAGAAGCGCCACATCCGGTGGGTGACGCGGACCACCAGCGCCGACTTCGTCCACTGGGACACGCCGGTCGAGATGTCGTTCGGCGACGCTCCGGCCGAGCACCTTTACACGAACCAGACCAGCCCGTATTTCCGGGCGCCGCACATCTACGTCGCGATCGCCGCCCGTTTCTTTCCGGGGCGGCAAGTGTTGACCGAAGACGAAGCCCGCGCCATCCGTGTCGATCCGAACTATTTCAAGGACTGCTCCGACGCGGTGCTCTTTTCGACGCGCGGCGGCCAACGTTACGACCGGACGTTCCTTGAAGCCTTCCTCCGACCAGGGCTCGGCGCCGAGAACTGGGTATCGCGGACCAACTACCCCGCGCTCAACGTGGTCCAGACAGGGCCGGGGGAGATGTCGTTCTACGTCAACCGCAACTACGGGCAGCAGACGGCACACGTCGCGCGCTACGCGCTGCGGCTGGACGGGTTCGCCTCTCTGAATGCGGGCTATGCGGGCGGTGAGATGTTGACAAAGCCGTTGCGGTTCCGCGGGCGGGCGCTGGAGATCAACTACGCGACGTCGGCCGCCGGATCGGTACGCGTCGAGATCCAGGATGCGGAGGGCACCCCGGTTCCAGGCTTCGCACTTGCTGATTGCCGGGAGATCATTGGCGATCAGATTGCGCGGGACGTTTCCTGGGCGGGAGGCGGTGACGTGTCAAGCCTGGCGGGAAAGCCCGTGCGCCTGCGATTCGTGCTGAAGGATGCCGACCTGTTTTCGCTGCGGTTCCGGGATTGAATATAATCGCTCGTGCGATGACACGCCGCGAGTTTGTCTCTTTGCTGGCGTCTCCGGCCGGCGCGCAACTTACGCGTTCCACTGAAGTCGTGCCCGGTACGGTGAACGGCCTGATCCTCACTCGCGGCGGAAAACGGCTCGCGGTGTATGGAGATCCACGACCGTCGCCGGTCTCCGCGGAACAGGTGCTGCTCACGCATTTTCGCCGGGACGTCGCGTGGGCCGCACGGGAACTGCAACGCAAAGGCGCAACGGTGATCGCCCCAGCCACCGAAGCTGAACTGATCGCGCACCCCGGCAAGTTTTGGCAGTCCTTCGAGAAGGCGCGGTATCACGACTATACGATGCTGAACAGCCGCGTGCTCACCGAGCCGCTCCCGGTAGCGCGTGCGGTCCGAGGCGGCGAGCGGATCGAGTGGCAGGGCCTCGTCATCGAGGTCCTCGATACGCCCGGTTATTCGCCCGGCGCGGTGTCGTACCTCGTTACCGTCGATGGCCGGCACATCGTTTGCACCGGCGATCTCATTTACGGGAACGGTCAACTGTTCGATCTCTGGAGCCTCCAGGACGCCGTACCCGAGGCGAAGCTGCGCGGGTATCACGGCTACGCCGCCCGCGCCGGCGCGCTGATCCGAAGTCTCCGAGAGGTGGCGGAGCGAAAACCTGACGTGATCGTTCCCGCACGGGGTCCCATCATTGAGCATCCCGTCGAGGCGATCGACAACCTGATCGCGCGACTCAAGACGCCTCTGCGCGAGCACTTCACCACCGATGCACTGCGCTGGTACTTCAAGGACGACAACCTCCGACTGCGAGCGGCCAAGCTGCTTGAAGGCGAAGTCCCGGAGTGGATGCCGATGGCCGAGACAGGCCTGCTGCCGGCATGGGCAGTGGCGATCAGCAACTCGCGACTCCTGCTGTCGGAGTCCGGGGCGGCGTTTCTCGTCGACTGCGGCTCGGACGGCATCATCGCGAAGGTGGCCGAACTCCGCGAAGGCGGCCGTTTTCGCTCGCTGGAGGGCATCTTCATCACGCACTATCACGACGACC
>JAEHDI010000745.1 GCA_016880505.1 Bryobacterales bacterium
ATTGTTCTGCCGATTCTTCTGATCGCCCAGGAGCCCAATCCCACGCAACAAGTGAATGTGAATCCGGCTCAGCCACCGGCGCCCGGATCGGCGCCGATCTACCGAGTGAACGTTCTATCCCGCACTACGAAGGCGATCAGTTACCGTCCTGACGGCGACTCGACGAAGATTGGTTTCCAGGGCACCGTGTTATTGCCGCGCGCCGAAGGACAAGCGCGCGTCAAGGGCCACAAAGGAGCTTTCGGGATCGAGGCGGAGTTCCGGGGGCTGGAACCACCCCACAGGTTTGGGCCGAACTACCTGACGTACGTGTTGTGGGCCATCACTCCGGAAGGACGCTCCACCAATCTGGGGGAAGTCATTACCGATCACGAGAATCGCGGGAAACTGCGCACTTCCACCGAGCTACAGTCATTTGCGCTGATCCTCACCGCGGAACCGTACTTCGCCGCAACTCACCCAAGTGACGTCGTGGTACTTGAAAACACAGTCCTGCCGGGGACGCGGGGCAACGTGCAGCAGGTGGAAGCAAAGTACGAACTGCTGAAACGGGGTGAGTACACGCTCGATCTTCAGGACGCCCGCTCACGTGTGGCGGCCGCGGACGGACCAAAGCTGTCGCTCGACCGGTATGAGGCTCTGCTGGAGGTCTACCAGGCGCGTAACGCGGTGCAACTTGCCGCGGCGCAGGGCGCGGAGGAGTACGCTCCGGAGGTGCTCCGGAAAGCCAATGCCCAGCTTGCCGAAGCGGAACGGCTCTTCTCGCACAAGGCCGGACGATCCCTCATCGTGGAGGCGGCGCGTGGAGCCACGCAAACTGCCGAGGACGCCAGGCTGATCGCCCTTCGCCGGCAGCGAACCGATACGCTTACGCCGAATGCGAAGCTCGGGACGGGTCAGCTACCGTAGGGCTCAGTTTGTCGCGGCGCCGGCGGCCTTGAGCCCTCTCAGCAGGCGGAGCGCGGTGTCCACCAGCATCTCGCCGGAACCGGCCGCGCATCTGGCGCTGATGGCCTCGTAAGCCCCTTGCGGGTACGACTCGCGGTTCGGTACGTACCCGATCGAGCCGTTCGCAAGTTCAGTCACCATCGTGTACGGGAACGGCGAGGCACGCTTGATCGCCATCCCGAGCTCGGTGAAGATCTCGCCAGGCAACCCGACCCAGGCGACCTTGTCCCCGAGAGCGATGACCTGCACCTCGGCGTCGATCGGGTTGCCCTTCCGAGCCTCGACGTCGAGCACGCGGAACGCCTTCACGAGGTCCAGGAACGGGGCCGCGTCGGGCTTGCCGAACTTTGGAGCCACGCCGCGTGCCCATTCGACGTCGGAGGGCTCATGCCCGGCCAGGGGAAGGCGCACGATCTCGCTCCGGCTGCGCACGGAGGCTGCCGCGATATCCTCCAGCCGGGTGTAGGTCTTCAGCACTTCGCCGGCGAGCACGCCGCCGATGCGTTCCGCTTCCCCGTGTCCGTTCTGCCGTGCGGCGGTTTTTACGTTGATGTGGTTGAGATTCCCGGCGGCGCCGATCGTGAACATGGTCAGCATGTCCGCGCCGTTTAGCCGGCCGAGAAGTTTTGAGACGGTATACGGATAGTCTGCTGAAATCTCCACGCCGCCGACCGTATCGAGATGGAGGGCGAAGTTCACGTAGGTAGCCAGCGGGCCCCCATCCGCGGCCTCGAAACGGACAACACCGACATCCGGGTCGATGGGCCCCGCCGGCCTCACGATGTTCGGGTTCAATTTCCCGGGGTTCCAGCCGACCGTGCCGTCCTTCATGAAGAAACGCCGGTTGAAGCTGATCGACTCCTCGTGCCCAACGCCGGCGGCGGCCTTTGCCGGCTGAAGCCGCGAATCCGCCAGTTTGATGCTCTCCGCGATCTTCGCTGGAAGCGCCGCGATGTATTCCCGGGCAATTCGCAACATGTCGCCCTCAAGGTTGTAGCGCGAACCCTCTTCGTAGAGGACCGGGCCGGTGTGGGCGTGGGTTCCGGAGATCATGATCCGAGCGCCCGGGATGCCGGTCTCTTTCTCAGCGAGCCGCCGCGCTTCCTCCGCCACACCGCGCGGCATGCCGATGATGTCGCAGGCGACGAGAGCCGCTTTCTCGCCATCCTTTTCGAGCACCAGCGTTTTCGCGAAAAGGTCATCGTGGACGCCTGAGGCGGCACGGTTGTGGTAATAGCCGGCCATCGGAGCGCCTGCGGGCGGGGTGATCTTCACCGCGGCTTGGCCGAGACGAAAATCGCCCGCGGCGAGCGGCAGCACGAACAGCAAAAGCAGCAAGGTCCGTTTCATGATTTCTCCACTCCCTGGTTCTAGAATGAAAGTATGCCAGACAATCTAGTGATCGCCGGGCGGGAGTTCCGCTCGCGCCTGATCGTCGGCAC
>JAEHDI010000746.1 GCA_016880505.1 Bryobacterales bacterium
AGTCCGTGTTACGGGTAGCCATGATGTCATCGTAAACGGCCCGGACTTCGGGGCTTGCTTGGTCGTACTCGATGAGTCCAAACGTTGCCATGAATTCTTCCTTCCGGTGCTATCAGTAGCCTCACTTTGCGTCGCGCCAGTTTGGTCCGGAGCCGATATCCACCACCAGCGGGACTTCCAGACGGTGCACGCTTTCCATTTCGTGCTTGACGAGTTTTGATACTTCGTCGATCTCAGCGGGGGGAGTTTCGAAGAGCAACTCGTCGTGGACCTGGAGCAGCATCGCAGTCTGGAGGCCGCGGGACCGGAGTTCACGGTCGATGCGAATCATCGCAAGCTTGATCAGGTCGGCGGCAGTGCCCTGGAGCGGTGTGTTGACGGCGGTGCGTTCGGCGAAACCGCGGGCATTCGGGTTGCGGCTTGCGATGTCCGGGATCGGACGCCGGCGGCCGAAGAGCGTGCGTGTCACCCCGGTCTTGCGTACTTCGGCGATTATCTCGTCGATGAACTTCCTGACGCCGGCATAGCGCTCAAAATAACTCTTGATGTAGCTCTGCGCTTCGCTCTGGGGAATGCCGAGCTGGCCCGAGAGGCCGAAGGCGCTCAGTCCGTAGACTATTCCGAAGTTGACCGCTTTGGCGTTGCGGCGCAGATCCGGCGTCACCATCAGAGGCGGAACTCCGAACACCTCGGCGGCCGTGCGGGTGTGGATATCCTCACCGTTGCGGAAGGCCTCCACGAGCACCGGATCGCGGGACATATGGGCGAGCAGGCGAAGCTCGATCTGGGAATAGTCCGCTACCACTAGAAGCCAGCCTTCGCGCGGGACGAAGGCCGCCCGGATCTCGCGACCGAGTTCAGTGCGGATTGGAATGTTCTGCAGGTTCGGGTTGGAGGAGGAGAGGCGCCCAGTGGCGGCCCCTGCCTGGTTGAAGCTCGTGTGGAGGCGGCCGGTGTCCGGGCGGATCAACGCAGGGAGCGCGTCGACGTAGGTCCCCTTGAGCTTGGCGAGCTGCCGGTATTCGAGAACCTTGGCAGCGATGAGGTGTTCGGCGGCGAGTTCCTCAAGGACGTCAGCTGCGGTCGATGGGGCTTTGCCCTTGCCGTACCGGGTGGGCACGGGCAACTTCAGATCTTCAAAGAGAACCTTCCCGAGTTGTTGCGGCGAGTTGATGTTGAACGGACGCCCGGCCAGGGAGTGGATCTCCGAGGTGAGACGCTGGATCTCCGAATCCATACGGTTCGAGAGCTCGCCGAGCGCCGAAGGATCGATGCGGATGCCGGTGCGCTCCATGCGGACGAGAACGGAGACGAGCGGCAGGTCGATGGTGTCGTACACGTTCCGCAAGCACTGCGCGTCAACCTCCGGTCCGAGGACGCCGGCAAGTTCCAGCGCGCAGTCGGCGCGCTCTTCCGGCGCGCCGCCCAGCTTCCGATCAAAACGCCGCTGGACGAGCTGTTCGAGGGAACAACCGGACGGGTCCGCCTCGAGCAGGAACGCGTAGAGCATGACGTCTTCGGTGAAGCCGCGTGCCTCGATGCCGTGGCGGGCAAGCTCGATCAGGACGGTTTTCGCATCGTGGGCGACCTTCGGGCGATGCTCGTCTTCGAGCACGCCGCGCACGGCTTCCAAGAGCGAGAACGGCACTGCCCGTCCTTCGCCGCATTTCCCCGCCAGTCCGAGACTTGAGAGGGACAATTCGCCCTCGCCGGCGACCTGCACTGCCACGGCGACGGGCTTTTCGGGCGGGATCGCGGCGAGGTATTCGGCCAGTTCCTCGCCGCTCTCAATGGCGCGGTAGTCGCGAGGCTTGGAATCTTCGCCGCCCACTTCCTTGAGAAGACTGAAGAATTCCAGAACCTTGTAAATCTCCCGCAGGGCGGAGTCGTCCGGCGGGCGTGCCTGAAACGTGCTGAGGTCCCACTCGACCGGTACCGTTGTGTCGATTGTGGCGAGGCGCTTGCTCAGGAGCACCTGGTCACGGTGGTTCAACAGGCTCTCCCGGTACATCTTGCGCTCGACCTCGGAAGCGCGTTCCAGCAGATTCTCCACCGAGCCGAACCGGGCGATCAGATCCCTCGCGCCCTTCTCTCCGATGCCTGGAGCGCCGGGAATGTTGTCGACGG
>JAEHDI010000747.1 GCA_016880505.1 Bryobacterales bacterium
CGCCGCCTGGGGGCGGCGGCTGAATCGGCCGCACTAAGTCGGACTGCCGCCGGTCAGGCCAGAACTCCGCGAACTTCCAGCCGGAGTGATTCAACAGCATCCCGGTGAAGGAAAACAGCCACAGGAAGAACAGAAGGTAGAGGCCGATATAAAAGTGGAGCTTGCGGTTCCACACCTCGAAGGCGTCCACCAGACGGCGGGAGAGCGTCTTGCCGGCGGTCAGTTGTTCAACGGACGAGGGCATAGATAACTCCAAAGAACGAAGCAGCGCCGGCGGCGATGAGAACAAGCCCGATGCGGCGCTCAGCGCGCAAGACCGCCCACAAATAGATCCCACTGACGGAGAGGAACAGGAGCAGCCAGACCGTCGCGTCAGCAAGCCATTTCCAGACGCGCATGGGGAACCAGTTCATGCGGATGGCCACCAGGTGCGGGCCGGGAGCTTTGTGAAGCGTGACGAGCGCGTCCCAAATGCCAGTCGTGCGCGTAGAAACGGCGGCGGTTTGGGTTTCAAGGTTGATATCGACCGTGGTTTCCCGGCCGGGAACAATCACCGGGATCACCAAGCGCCGCTCGTTGCGGATATGCCGGATGAGGGTAACCTCACCGGCGACGCCAAGCCGGTCAAGCACCGCGCGCACGGCGTCCACCCTCTCCCGGCCATCGAGGTTCTCGACGCCGTTCGGAATAAGCACTCCAGTGACGGTGCGCGGAGGACCGGGTTCGGACGCCGCCCCCGGCGACCAGGAATGCACCAGGAAGAATACACTCACCGCGAAAACCAACACAAAAGGGGCAAGGAACAACCCGATATAAAGGTGTAGATCGCGGGTAACGGAATAGAAGCGCTTGTTCATAGCAGTGGCAGGACACCCCCGGAAACTGACGGTACCGCACAACCGGCGCGCGGAGTCTTCGTAGCTGGGTCAGTGATCCTCCCCTATTATCGCGTTTAACGCAAGCGCTTTGTTTGCTTGCGTCAACGACGATTCCGGGTGGCGAAATCCAGTATCGCGAACGACGTACGAGGTGAGAAGCTGGTACTGCCGGGAGCGTACGTTCGTCCCAGAAGGCTAACCAGCCGAATGAACTCCACCCTGAGACTAGAGTACTGGCAATACCTCTGTGTTGAGTCCTATCTCAAATTAACCAGCGTTCCATTGATCGGCGCGGGCGCTGGTCGTACGCTACCCGTGAGAGGTCGGCGAATGGATTCGCTACAGAATGAAAAGGCGAAGGGGTCCGCCAGGGGGGCTGGCGAAGCCGACGTCATTGTCCGGGTCGACAGGGTTAACACGGAAGAGGACGCCGCCGCCACAAGAAGGCGATTTCGGAAACTTGCGGAACAGATTGCGCAAGGAGTAACCAGTTGCTGGTCTGAGGCGGCAAACGACGCGAACCGGCTGGCCCCGATTGACCAAGAGAAACTTGCGCAGTTGTCGATCCATCTGCGCAATGTGTCCGCCGATGTTCGGGATCTCCGGTCCGAACAAGAACTTACGGGCGAGCGGACGGAAAACCTGGCAGAGAACCAGGAAGATCTGTCAGCCCGGCTGGCACTCTCGGAGGACAGATTCCTGGAGGTCGCGACGATCACCCGGCGCATCGAAAAAAGCATGCGGCGGGCGACGGAAGCGCAGGAAGAACTACGCGAGCAACTCGTGAACCAGTACGCGGCAATCTGCCGACTGGAGCAGGCTGTCAGGACTCATGCCGAGTCGATCGAGAATCGTCTTGCGGCCGCTGTCACCCAAATCGCTGACCGCGTCGAATCCGTCGCACGCGTTCAGGAGGTTCACACGGATACGATTGCCAAGCTGGGTGCGGCCTGGTCGCACATTAGCGACCTTCAGCAGTCGTTCGAGCAACGGGTGGAAGGGCAGGCTCGGGCGATCCAGTCAATTCACTCTGCTACGCGAGCACAGGCGGCCCTTTGGGCAGAACTCAAGTTGACGGCTGTCCACGTTAGGGAGGCGATCAGGATTCCTTCTGGCGAACTGCTCACCCCCTCTGAAACAGACCTGGAAAGGCTGTAAGATGTGGACCGGGTCGACGTTTCTAAGAGGGATGCGGTGTAATGAACGAGGCGAGGTGGAGCCACGGAGGACCGGGCTAGATTTCCCATAAGAGCCAGCCCGGGTGCGTATGTTTACAACGAGGAAAAAAGAGGAGCTGCAGCGGTCAGACACGACGGAAAGTCCGCCGCCCGTGTCGAGGGCAACACCAGATCGCAGGACGAGCGGCCGGTTCCCGATCGTGCGTGACGTTCGCTACAAAATAGTAAGGTCCAAGGGAACTTCGGAGGCCGGGGAAGGCAAGACAGTGGACATCAGCAGCACCGGGGTGTTGTTCACCGCTGAGACGCCCCTGCCGCTTGGCAAGCAATTGGAACTGTCGATCAGTTGGCCCGCACAGCTCCGCGGCAAGTGCTCGCTGAAACTTGTCGCCCGCGGCCGGATTGTCCGCTGCCAAGGCACAGCAGTTGCCATCGAAATCGATGCGCACGAGTTCCGCACGGCCGGACGAGAAGGAACGTTGCCTCTGGCAACGTGAACAGGGTCGCGGGCGAGAGGGATCCCCGCAAAGCATGGTCCTCGTGATTATTGGCAGGCGCCAGCTTAGCCGATGTTGATGAGTTCCTGCATCCGGGGCTGCTGCTCGAACGACATCGAATACGCCTTCTCGATCTTTTCCCTGAATGTCGGACCGGCGTTGTAAGCGCAGAACGGATAGAGTTGGCCGTTCGGGGCCGCGTAATGGATGACGCAGCGGCGCACGCGCTCGACGTCGTAGTTGTAGACGTCCATGAAGTGCATGCTGGCCACCATCAGCGTTTTATAGGAGAACTCCTGCTTCTCCATCTCGCCGCGGCCGTACTTCTTGTCCACCAGTCCCTGGAGCGTCTGAAGGAACCGCTGGAACGTCAGCCCCGCGGGCGCCCGGTCTTCGTGGTAGTGCTTCCGCAACGAGTTCCACGCCGAGATCTTCGACCAGAACTTGATCCGGCGCTGTTCGGCCCGCCGCGCCAGCATGTCGATGTCCTGGAGCATCGCGCCGATGTCGACGAAGCGCGTGATCGGCGTCGCCCGTTTGTTCTTGTCCACGAACATGTAGGTGCCCATGGAGCAGTGCGGGTGGGGCGTAAGCGTCGGAACCGTCTCGCCGCGGAGCGCAGCGATCAGCTTCGAGAAGGGGCTTACGCACGACAGTGGGAACCAGTCGTCATAAGGGTCGGCCATACCGGTCTGCTCGCGAACCGCATGGGCGAAATCGGACTGCGTGAAGCGCTTCTCTTCGAGCTCCGCTTTTGAGATTCGTCCGCAAAAGCTCACCGGCTGGAAGCTGATCGCGCTCACCACGTCGATGTTGTCGATCGCGAGGCGGACGATGTCGCCGATCTGGTGGTCATTGACGCCCTTCACGATCGTCGGCACGAAGCAGATCTTCATCCCGGCCTTGCGGACGTTGTCGATGCACTTCA
>JAEHDI010000748.1 GCA_016880505.1 Bryobacterales bacterium
ACCTGCGCGGCTATCGTATCTACCGGGCAGCCGGGGACGGTCCGATGCAGAGCACCAGCGAATTGATCGACGTCCCCAGTTACAGTGACGGCAAGATCGAATCGGGGAAACGCTACCGGTATGCAGTCACCGCTGTCGACCAGCTTGGCACCGAGAGCGCTCCCTCGAGCACCGTCGAGATCACGGTACCCTGACAGGATACGCCCATGACTAGATACGTCCGTTTCAGCCTCGATCGCACCTCGCCCCCCGCCACCCGCGAGGCCCTGTTTGGGATTCTCGATGGCGACGTAGTCTACGAAACTCCGTCACTGGGGTCGGAGCAGCGCGGCGCGGCGCGCCCCCTCTCCGGCGTCCGCCTGCTTCCGCCGTCGATGCCATCGAAAATCGTCTGCGTCGGCCGGAACTATCGGGAACACGCCAAGGAACTGGGCAATCCGGTGCCCGCCGAGCCGATTATCTTCCTCAAGCCGCCTTCGTCGCTCATTGCCACGGGTGACGCGATCGTTTTCCCGTCGATCTCCGAGCACTTGAGCTACGAGGGCGAATTGGCCCTCGTCATCGGCAAGCGGGCGCGCAACGTGAAGGCGTCGGACGCGGAGCAGCACATCATCGGCTACACCTGCATCAATGATGTCACCGCCCGGGACCTCCAGAAGAAGGACGGCCAGTGGACCCGAGGCAAAGGCTTCGACACGTTCTGCCCGGCCGGCCCATGGATCGTCCCGCGTGACGAAGTTGCGTTCGACCAATTGCGCGTCCGCACTTACGTCGACGGCGCATTGAAACAGGACGGTTCTGTCCGCGACATGATCTTCCCCGTGCCGTTCATCATCGAGTACGTCACCCGCTTCCTGACCCTCGAGCCCGGAGATCTCGTCGCCACCGGCACGCCGCCCGGCGTCGGTTCGCTCCAGGCCGGTTCGATCGTCAGGGTCGAGATCGAGGGTGTCGGCGCGATCGAAAACCCGGTTGTGACGGAGTAACTACGGCCTACGGCGACCCGCGCCCTGCCCCCCGCTTCAGTTCGGCCCGCAGGTTCATGTTCGTGATCAGGCGGTGCAGGTAGTTCGGGTGCAGTTCGAGGATTCTTGCCGCTTCTGCCAGGTTCCCGCCCGCCTGTTCCACTGCGTCGAGAATCAGCCGCCTCTTCGCATCGAGCACCGCTGCGTGATAGCCGCTCGCGCCCGCTTCTCCCGGTCGTCCGGCTTCCAGCAGCGCCTCCGGCAGGTCTTCCGGGAGAATGTGATCGCTCGAACCGAGAACAACGGCGCGTTCGATTGCGTTCTCCAGTTCGCGTATGTTTCCGGGCCAGTCGTAGCGGACCAGGAGCGCACGCGCGTCCGCGGAGAGCCCGAGCACCCGGCGCTTCGCCTTCTCGCTGGAACGGGCTGCAAAATGCCCGGCCAGCAATGGGATGTCCTCTCTCCGCTCCCGCAGCCCCGGCATCGTTATGGACACCACGTTGAGCCGGAAATAGAGATCCGGCCGGAATCCACCGGCCTTGATCGCCGCGTCCAGATCGCGGTTGGTGGCGGCGATCAACCGGATGTCCACACGCACCGGGCGCGTGCCGCCCACCCGCTCGAACTCCCGCTCCTGGAGCACCCGCAGCAACTTCACCTGCATTCCCGGCGGCAGCTCGCCGACCTCGTCCAGAAAGAGAGTCCCGCCGTCGGCGACCTCGATCTTGCCGCGCTTCTGTGCCGACGCTCCCGTGAATGCGCCTTTCTCGTGCCCGAACAATTCGCTTTCGAGCAGCGTCTCCGTCAGCGCCGCGCAGTTGATCGCAACAAATGGTCCGTTCACCCGAGGGCTGTTTCGATGAATCGCCCGGGCCACCAGTTCTTTGCCTGTGCCGCTCTCGCCCCGGATCAGCACCGTCGTTTCTTTCGGCGCGACCTTGGCGATGAACACGTAGACCTCTCGCATCGCCGGGCTCTCGCCGATCATGTTGTGCTCGATGTCTCCCCTGCGCAGGCGGACCACGGTTTGGGTCAGCAGCGCCTCG
>JAEHDI010000749.1 GCA_016880505.1 Bryobacterales bacterium
ATCCCGAGATCCCCACTCTGGCATCGCGAGACGGGACGGTTCTTCCCGGAAGCCCGGCCTTTTACGCGTACCGCAACCGGACGCGCGGAGCGGAGTTTGTTGAGAACTTGACGTGGTCGAGGGGGCGGCACGTCTTCAAAACCGGATTCGGCGTCCTGTTGCGCGGGCTGGACGGCTACCTCACCGCGGGCCGCGACGGACTCTACGAGTTCGGCGACATCATCGAATTTGCCCTGGATTCTCCGGGTTTCTTCTCCGCCTCGGTTGCCCGGGCCTCTCTGCCCGACCTTCGACGTCCCGAATTCCCCAGGGAATACGAATACAGCCAGTACTACCTCTTCGCCCAAGACGCCTTCCGTCCCACGCGGCGCCTTTCCCTAAGCTACGGTATCCGCTACGAGTTCTTCGGCGCGCCGCGCAACACGGGTTCCGTAAAGGACGCCATTGTGAATCTCGGCGCCGGCGCCACGTTCGCGGACCGCATCAGCAGCGCCGGGTTGGCCTTCGACGGGAGCGGGCGACAGCGGGTGTACGATACGGATGCAAACAACTGGGCGGGACGCTTCGGCTTCTCCTACGATCTCTCCGGCAACGCCCGTACCGTCCTGCGCGGCGCTTATGGCATTTTCTACGACCGGCCTTTCGATAACCTCTGGCAAAACGTACAAAGCAACGGCCTGACGCTCGCAAGTTTCTCGCTCCCTCTCTCTTCGAGGGACTATCTCAAGCCCATCCCGGAGGCGCTGGCGGACTTTCGCGGGCGGGCTTTCAGCACGGATTCCCCAGCCCTGACGCTCGTTCAGCCGGGCTTTCGCGACGCCTATGTACACAGCTACTTCCTAGGTATCCAGCAGCAGGTTACAGAGGACTGGGCAGTGGAGGTCAACGGGCTCGGGTCGCTGGGGCGCAAGTTGATTACGACCGATTGGGTGAACCGCTCCTTCAGTCTCCCCCCAAGCACTTCGAATCCCGATGGCCGGCTCAACCCGGCGCTTCCACCCATCTTCTACCGCGCCAACCAGGGGTCGTCGAACTATCACGCCATGTCCGCCTTAGTGCGATACCGTGCGCGTTGGTCTCAGCTACAACTCGCCTACACGTGGAGTCACGCCATCGACAATCAGAGTGAGCCACTGGCGAGACTTTTTTTCGATCTGAGCGCGACGCGTGCGACGGCCGGGTCGGGACGAGGCATTATCTCCGCCTTCGCGCGGCAGTTCGACAGCGGGATCGACCGTGGGAACTCCGATTTCGATCAGCGCCACAATCTGGTCTTCTTCTCGACGTGGGAACTGCCCGGGACTGGGCGGCTGTTACGAGGCTGGCGTTTTTCTCAAATGGCGGCGTTTCGTTCCGGTTTTCCTTATACGGTTCTGGCTCCCTCCCGCTTTTCACCCGGCGGGGAGTTGATCATCAACAACCGGGCCGACATAGTGGCACCGGCGCAAACGACACGGCTGCCGGCGGCCGGCGGGCAGCTCCTGCTGGACCGCTCCGTTTTCCGCGAGCCACCCGCCGGGCGCCTTGGGAATACCGGGCGCAACGCTCTGCGCGGCCCGGGCGTGTTCAACATCGACGCTTCACTGAGCCGCTCAACGGCACTGCCGTGGCTTGGTGAATCCGGCCGCCTCACATTGCGCGCTGACGTCTTCAACGTGTTGAATCACGCCAACCTGGGTAACCCGGCGTCCTTTCTGACCTCAGACGATTTCGGGGTCGCGCTGTACGGACGTCGAGGCCGCGAGTCGACCTTCCCGGCGCTCACTCCGCTGGCAGAGTTGGCGAGACAGGTGCAACTTATCTTGCGGGTTGAGTTCTGATGAGGCGTCTCCTATTGGCCGCGGTGCTGAGCGTGGGCGTGACACAAGCGCAGCCGGCCGGTGTAATTCTGTCGATTACCGGCGGTCTCCTGCGGCGCGCAGGAACGCAGCTTGCGCTGACAGCAAAATCCGGGGACATTCTTTTCCCCGGAGACGCTCTGGCGACACAGAACACTCCGGCGGCTATCTTGTTCTGTCCGGAGAAATCACTGCTCACGCTGCAAGCGCAAACCGAGGTGCTTGTGGATGCGCGGCAGCTCAAGATCAGGACAGGCTCCTTGGGGACCCCCAAGCCCGTCAGCTCCTGCTTCCTCCCGCCTGTAGATCGCACCACGCTGGCCAGCCAGCAACACTACGGCGCATCGCTGGTCCGGGCGCTGAAACCTGAGCCGCCGCCCCCGCAGTTGCCGTCACTGCCGGAAGCTCAGCGGAAAGCTGTCCTTGCGGAACTCCCGGCGGAGTCCGACGATCCCGCTGTGCGCCTGGCGCGCGTGGCGGTGTTTGAGAAGTACAATCTGAAGCCAGAGGCGGCCGAAGAGTACCGGAAGCTGGCCCAACTTTGGCCCGACGCGGCTTGGATCCGCAGCCGTTTGTTCGATCTGGAAAATGAGCGCCTCGCCGAGCGCCCCGCGCAAGGCAAGACCTACGCGCTGCTGATCGGGATCTCAAGCTATCGCTCGGAACAGGTCCCCCAACTTCGCTTCGCGCACCAGGATGCGCGTGTATTCGCGCAATATCTGAAGAGCCCACGCGGCGGCGCCCTGCCGGACTCGGATGTGGTGGTGCTGACCAACGAGGCCGCCACAACCGCTGCCATTCGAAACGCGTTCGAGACATTCCTGAAAGTACGAGCCGGCCCAAAAGATACCGTGATCCTGCTCATCGCCGCCCACGGAGTGGCGGAGCCGGAGCGCGGCGCCTTCCTAGTGACCTATGACAGCGATCCCCAGGACCTGGCTGCAACCGCTCTTCCCATGGCAGACGTGCATAAGCTCTTGCGCGAGGACCTTTCGCGCGTCGGCCGGGTGATGGCTTACATCGACGCCTGCCGGGCGGCCACTGTCGGCACAATCGCCAGCCGCGCCGTCAGCGTCAACAGTAGCGTCGAGCGGCTTCAAGAAGCGGAAGGGGAGATGTTTCTTTTCACTGCCAGCCGGGCCAAAGAGGTTTCCTATGAGGGGCCGGAATTCGGCGGCGGTCACGGGGCCTTCTCCCACTTCCTGCTTGGCGCCTTGAACGGTGAAGCGGACCGAAACGGGGACAACATCGTCGACCTGAACGAGCTAATCGAGCACGTGCGAGCGAAGGTTGCCGAGGGAACTCACGACCGCCAACATCCGCGCGACTTCGGTTCCATGGAAACCAAGGCCTCCGTTGCGGATGTCCGGCGCGAAGGCATCGAAATCGCGAAGTGGACCGGCTTG
>JAEHDI010000750.1 GCA_016880505.1 Bryobacterales bacterium
AGAATTTCCGCCTCGAACGTTACCGTCGAGGCGTGCGAGGACCGCGATTGGGTCGCGTACTCGCAGGCGCAGTGGGAGCCGGAGCTCGTTGGCGTTCGCTTCTTCCTCGTCCCCTCCTGGCGTAACGGTCCGACGCCGGCTGGCCGGCTGCGCCTCATGATGCCGCCGGGCTCAGCGCCGGGGACGGGCTTTCATCCGGCCACGCAGCTTGCGCTCGAAGCACTGGAGCGCCGCGTCCGTTCCGGCCGGCGCGTTTTCGACCTCGGCACCGGATCGGGAATCCTCGCGCTGGGCGCGGTTCTGCTGGGAGCGGACAGGGTGATTGCCTGCGACATCGAGACGGCGGCGGTCGAAGCAGCCGCTTCGTACCTGCGCGAGGCGGGAGCCCCCGTGTCGCTGTTCGCCGGATCCGCCCGGTCCGTGGGGAGCGGCGCGGTGGATCTCCTCGTGGCGAACCTTAACGCGGCGGCCATCCGGCAACTCGCTGGCGAGATGGCACGCGTCCTTGCGACGGGCGGCGAGGTCATCGTTACCGGGTTCGAGCGCTACGAGGCCGAGCGCGTCGAGCACCTGTTCGTGGGTTTCGGCTTTGCGTGCCGCGACCGAATCGAATCGAGCGGCTGGGTTTGCCTGATATGCGGAAGAAGCTGAAATTCGACCGGAAGAAGGAGGTCCGGCGCCTTGC
This sequence comes from Bryobacterales bacterium, assembly GCA_016880505.1. Classification (GTDB taxonomy): domain Bacteria; phylum Acidobacteriota; class Terriglobia; order Bryobacterales; family Bryobacteraceae; genus JAEHDI01. Next base: position 686 of record JAEHDI010000750.1, read on the forward strand.
CCGCGAGCGTGTCGGTACGGTTCCGTCCGCCAGGGTCATCGAACCCAAGACCAGGCGCAAGCGGCCGAAGCACAAGGAAGCCATCCTCGAAGAGGACGCCGAGTAACGGCGTCGGGCTTGCTCCGCCGCACATCACGGTCATAGAATTCCCGCATGCGCAGACGCGAATTCGTTTCGGCCCTGGCAGCCGCGTCCGGGGCGCCATTGTCTTCTATCCCTTCGTTCGGCCAGTGCCCGCCATCCGGAAAACTGAAGATCACCGCCGTCGAAATGTGGCGTCTGGAGGGCCACCGCGACACGATCACCGGCATCAACCGGCAGCAGCATTCCAACCCGCTCCACATCTACGAGGAGTACCGGCCGAAACCGTACCATGAACCGGCCGAGGGCAAACCGGCGCGGGTTGCGACGAGCGCCCTGTACCTGAAGATCAAGACCGACGCGGGACTGGAGGGTGTCTACGGTCCGATCGACAAGGAAGCGGCGATCGTGGTCGATCAGCAACTCAAGCCGTTCGTGATCGGGAAAGATCCCTTAGCCGGCGAGAAGCTCTGGGACCAGATGTTCCGCTCCGACCGGCACGCGCGCCGGGGTCACTTCATGATGGCGATCAGCGCCGTCGACAACACGCTATGGGACCTGCGCGCCCGCCACTACGGAGTACCCGTCTACAGGCTACTCGGCGGTCCAACACGTCCGGCGGTGGAGGCTTATGGAAGCTGCGCGAGCATGTCGGTTGAACCGGAAGCGGTCCGGAAGCGCGCGGCGGCACTGAAGGCAGAGGGCTTCCGATACCAGAAATGGTTCTTCGCGTACGGACCGGGCGACGGCACGGACGGGCTGGCGAAGAACGTCGCCCTGGTACGCAACCTTCGCGAGGCGGTAGGAGACGACGTGGAACTGATGTTCGACGCGTTCATGGGCTGGGACGTGACCTACGCGATCCGCTGGGCGAAACAGGCCGAGCAGTATCGGCCGCGATGGATCGAGGAATGCTTCCCCACCGACAAGATCGAGAGCTTCGCCCAGCTTCGCCGCGCGACGTCGATCCCGGTCGCTTCCGGCGAGCACATCTACAACCGGTGGGAGGTGCAGGACTACCTGAAAGCGGGAGCGCTCAACGTGGTACAGGCCGACCCGGAATGGTGCGGAGGGATCAGCGAGCTGGTGAAGATCTGCACGGTCGCATCGCTTTATGATGTTCAGGTGATACCTCACGGACACAGCTTGCACGCGGCGCTGCATGTGGTTGCCAGCCAGCCGCCGATCACGTGCCCGCTCGTGGAGTACCTTCTCACGAAGATGGAACCTTACCACCACTTCGAGAAGGAACCGCTGCGTCCCACGGCGGGCAGAATCACGCTGCCCGAGCGTCCGGGGTTCGGCATCGACTTGGATCCGGCGAAGATCGAGAAGCAGACGCGGGTGACATGGGACTGAGTCTGACGGGTCGGCCGCAGCTCGAAATCGGCTGTGGTGCGGAGATTCGCAACACCTGCAACATGCTGATTTAACGAGGCAAAAGCGCGGGCAAGCCTTGACACGGTAGTGTATTCACATTATAATCCGGTGTACGCCATTGAAAGGCGAGCTAGGGGTCTGCCTCAGGCAGGGAATATTGGCTTGAGGTAAATGTTGTCAATGCAAGCGGTTACAGGCTGTTTGAGACAAACCATAACGAGGACACGAATGCACAAAAGCTACCTGAAGTTAGTCTTGTGCCTGCTGGCGTCGTTGTCGGTTGCCTGGGGGCAGGGTGCAGTCGGAACCCTGACGGGCACCGTTCTCGATGCTTCAGGCGCGGTGGTTCCGGGTGCGACGGTAGTGGCAACCAACGTCGCGACCGGGGTTGAGAGCACAACCACCTCCACGTCGGCCGGCGCGTACACCCTTCCGTACCTGCCGTCCGGCACGTACACCGTCAAGGCCGGCGCACCTGGCTTCCGTACCTCGACGCGGGAGGGCGTTGTCCTCCGCGTCGGCCAGACGCTATCCGTCAACATCAACTTGGAACTTGGCGCAGTCACCGAGCAGGTGACGGTGAGCGCCGCGCCGCCGCTGCTCGAAGCCGGAAGCGCGGAAATCGGCCGTTACATTTCGACGGAAGAGTACAAGAGCTGGCCGATCTTCGTCGACGACGGACAGCGCCAGATCCAGCAGTTCATTTTCGACGCCCTGCCCGGCACGACCGGCGGCACGTTCCTGGGGTCGATCAACGGCGGACAGCAGTACTCCCACGAGATTTTGATCGAGGGCATGGCCGTCGGACGCTCAGACCTTTCGGGCGGCAATAACAACGAGTTCAGCCCGTCGGCGGAAGCGATCAGCGAATTCAAGCTCCAGACCGGCGCGATCGGCGCGCAGTATAACGGCGGCCAGACGGCGGTGGCGAACTTCAGCATCAAGTCCGGCACCAACGATCTGCACGGGTCGGCGTTCTACTACGGCCAGAACGAGTACTTTAACGCGTTCAACCTGAGCCAGAAGACCCAGGGCATCACGAAGAAGTCCCGCCACCGGGAGCACAATTACGGTTACTCGGTAGGCGGTCCGGTCTACATTCCGAAGATTTACGACGGCCGGAATAAGACCTTCTTCTTCACGAACTTCGAGAAGGACACGCGCAACGAATTGGGATTCAACGGCTTCACCACGCTGCCGACGACGGATTTCAAGAAGGGCGACTTCTCCCGGTTGCTCGACCCGGCCTTCACCAAGAACGCCGCTTCGGGAACGACGATCGGAACGGACGCTCTGGGCCGGCCGGTTGTTTTCGGGCAGATCTATGACCCGTTGAGCACCAAAACCGTGAATGGCGAGATCGTTCGTGATCCGTTCCAGGACAACAAGATTCCGCAAACCCTCTTCAGCCCGGTGGCGCGGAACGTCCTGGACAAAGTCGGCATCGCCGATCCGGACTTCAACCAGATGGTCCGCAACAAGAACCGTCTGAGCACCAGCTCGCCGTACTTCAACCTGCACCTCATCGGGGTCAAGGGCGACCACGTCATCAACGACAAGCACCGAGTGAGCGGTTTCTACAACCAGAGCTACCGGAAACGGAACAACAACGGATCGTCGCGCTACCTTCCGATTCCGGGTACGGCCACCAGTTCCTGGCAAGAGCAGATCACGCCTGGAAAGATGGTGCGTGCGTCGCTCGATTCGACGATCCACCCGACCATCCTGAACCGTTTTGCGTTCGGCTTTAACAGCTTCCGCAACCAGAACGGAGCGATACCCGCGACCTACAAAGCCGGCTGGCCCGCGCTTCTCGGTCTTTCCGGAACGCCAGACACGATCTTCCCGACGTTCAGCTTCAGTGGCCGCGAATGGCAGGGCGGCTCGGTAGGCCGGATGGGTGTCGGCTTCTATGGGGCCGGAACGAACGGCAGCTACATCGGTCAGGATGACGTCACGATGATCCGGGGCGCTCACACCTTCCGTATGGGCTACGAGTACAAGCAGTACTTCTACAAGGACGACCCCGTCGAGAACGGCGGCGCATTCACGTTCAGCTACCGCTCGACCGACCTGCCGGCCTTCTCGACCCAGACCGGCCACGCGTTTGCCAGTTTCCTGCTGGGCGCCGTCAACAACGCGAACCGCAACATCTTCGGCGGGATTAATGACTTCCGGCAGCCGCAGCACAGCCTGTACTTCATGGATGACTGGAAGGTCACACCGAAACTGACGGTGAACCTCGGCCTGCGCTGGGAGATCATCCCGTCGTTCTACGAGGTTAACAACCAGATGTCGTACATCGACATGGGCCTGCCGAATCCGGACGCGGGAAACCTGCCGGGCGCGTTGCGCTTCGGTACGAAGCCTAGCGACACTTACTGGAAGGAGATCGGACCGCGGTTTGGTTTCGCGTATCAGGCAAGCAACAAGATGGTAGTCCGCGGCGGATACGCGATCACCAACACCCCACCGATCCGGAACGACTGGGGCTACGGCGGCTTCCGGTACGGTTTCGATGCCGGCGTGAACGTACGTCAGGGCACCGGCAGCTCGGGATTCGTCGACGACCCGGCGATGTACCTGACGGACACCTTCCGGCCATTCGCAGGCACCCTGCCGGACACGAATCCGTCCGCCGGTAATTTCGACGCCTCGACGACGACCGCCCGCGATGCCAACCGTCCAGGTTACGTGCAGAACTGGAACCTCACAGTGCAGTACCAGTTGCCGTCCAACACTGTGCTCGAGTTAGCGTACATCGGCAACAAGGGTACCCGGCTGTGGGGCTCGTTCGTGTTCGGCGAGATGAACGGTTTGCCGGCTTCCCTTCTGCAATACGGCGACGTTCTCCGCGAACAGGTCGGCGATCACCCGACGCTCAAGCCGTTCGCCGATTTCCCGGACGATTACACCGTTTCTCAGGCTATGCGCCGCTTCCCGCAGTATTTCGGCGTCGGAGAGGCCTTCCCGTATAACTCCAACTCGCTGTACAACTCCATGCAGGTCACGGTGACACGGCACCTGACCACGGGTCTCGGCTTCCTGGGGGCGTATA
>JAEHDI010000751.1 GCA_016880505.1 Bryobacterales bacterium
CTCAGGGCGTGACCGTTTCAGCGTTCCAGGACGGCGAGAGCGATTCGTTGGTCGTTGTCGGCGTCAAGCAGGGGGGCCCAAACCGGCTGGAGATCGCCTTGCCGGCATCCAGCCGCGCACCAAAAAGCTGGGACTTGTACATGACGACGCGCGTGCTCGATTGCCGCAAGGTACAAACGATCCAGAACGCGGGTCCGTCCCTGGAGATCGAACTGCCTGACGAGGCAGTTTTCACGCTCGTCGGAAAGCTCTAACGATGACGGTTCAAACCTGGCGGAAGGTCAGCCTTATCGTTTCCTTCGCTCTGTTCCAGTTCCCGCTCTTTCACCTATTCCTCTCACCCGTACTCAGCATTGCCGGAGCATGGCAGGGGGTGGCCGTCAGCAGCCTTATCATTTATGGCGTTCTTGCGATCGTTTCCTTGTTCTTGGGAAGAGCGTTTTGCGGATGGGCGTGTCCCGCGGGTGCGCTTCAGGAGTCCTGCATCGTACTCGGCGCCCGGCCTATCGGCAACCGGCGCCTCTTCTGGCTCAAATATGTGATCTTCGGGATTTGGCTCGCGGCGGTCGTGCTGGGAGTGATTCAGACCGGCGGTTTCCATCGGGTTGATCCGATGTTCGGCGTGAGCGCAGATAATCCGCTGCGTTCGTTCCTCCTCCGCTACGGCGTACTGCTGACCATGGTTCCTTTGTCGTTCCTCGCCGGAAAATGGGCTTCCTGCCACTACATTTGTTGGATCGCACCTCTAATGATCCTGGGCAGCCGGGCCAAAGAGAGGATCGGCTGGCCGTCTCTGCGGTTGGAAGCGGTTGGGGACCGCTGCATTTCGTGCCAGGAATGTGCGCAAGCCTGTCCGATGAGCCTGGATGTATCGTCAAGGGCGTCGGCGAGCTCAATGACGGATGACGAATGCATCCTGTGCGGCAGTTGCATAGCCACCTGTCCGTCTGAGGCGCTCCGCTTCGCTTATTCGCGCCGTAGTCCCGTCGTGCGAACCTCATGAACCGCTGTTTGTTAGCGTGTTCACCCGCGGATTCACATTCAGGCGAGCCGGAGAGACGGGTCCCGGTCAGTTCGTAGTCTGGCTTCGGGCTGCGGACGCCACCCGTACTTTCACTCCAGTGTCCGGCCTAGCCACCTGAGACGTCGCCACCATCTCCCCATCTTCGAGGCCCTCGGTGATCTCGACTTCCCGGCCATACCGGTCACCCAGCTTTACATCGCGCGCCTCCACGACGCTACCGGAGACAACATAGGCCTTGTTCAATCCGAAGACATAGTTAATAGCGCTCACCGGGATCAGCCGAATTCTCTCGACCTTCGTTCCTCGTTGCGGTTGTCGATCGAAGCCTCCGGACGAGGCAGTCTTCACGCTGACCGACAGGTTCTAGCCTCCTGGCAGGGTGCTGAAAAACGCGCAGCACAGCCAACTGTTCGATGCCCCCGGCGGGTTCTTCGGCAGCCTGTTCAGGCTATTTCCGCGGATGGATCGCTTGTTCCGCCTTCTCGCGGCTGAAGTCGGCGGGCATCGCGCCCTCCGCAGTCTCGAACAACTCCTTCCACGACGGCGTCTGCGAAGCGATCCCGTCCCGGGGAATGTCAACACCCGCAATCCAGGCGATCCCGTTCAACAGCACTCTGCGGTAGTTATCGTCCGCCAGAGCCCAGTGGTAGTGCGCGCCGGTGAAACCGAAGCCCCGCCCGCCGCCGGGACGATCGTACGCCCACGCCACGTGCTCCGCCATCCCCTTGCGCGAGCGGACCGCGGGATTTCCCGAGTGCGGGCCGTCCGGTCCTTGCCGGGTCTCGTCCGGAGGCACGGCAGTCAAGATCGGAGTCACGCCGTCCATGTTCTCGCGGAAGCGCATGTGGTAGTACCATTCGTCGCGCATCGTGAAGGGACGCACGCCGCGAGTCACCGAATGTTCGGGCAACCGTTCGAAACGGGCGGTCCAGATGGGATTCACCGACCAGTAAGTCTCGTAGTACCCGCCGATCCACTGGAGTAACTTGTCGCCGGGCTCACCTTGGGGAGCTACCAACGCATAGTGCAGCACGGCCAGGCCCACGCCCCTCTTCATCAGCGCATCGAGCGTCTCAAGGTGAGGCAGCATCGGGTGCTTGTCGCCGCCGTCCATGTAGATCACCACGGCGCTCGCACCATCAAAGTAAGATGGCTCGGCCGGCCAGCCGTCCCGGTGCACTGCCGTCTCCACGCCCGGCACGCTTTCGTTAAGGCGCTTCGCCAGAAACAGGCAGCCCGCGTTGTGGGAATGCTCACCGTAGCCGTGCGTCTTCACGCCGGCGATGAAGACGATCCGCTTCTTGGCCGCGGTCAACGCGCTCAGGCCCGCCAGACCGGCAACCAACGTCCGACGGGAAATCAGCGCGCCACCAGAATACGACCTGTCACTGGACATGCACCGTACTCTAACACCCTGTTCGCGAGCTGTCCGATGCCCGGCCCGTCGCCCTCGCCGCCGGGCGAGCGCCCGATGGCTCCGGAAATCGAATCGAACTGCCTTGATCGGCGCGCCCACGACATCGATCTGCCGCA
>JAEHDI010000752.1 GCA_016880505.1 Bryobacterales bacterium
AACGCCGCAGTTTCGGCCCTATCGCGCGCCGCAGTAGATCGCTGGTGAGTAATGCGGGCTAGTGGCTGCCCGCAATGTTCGCCACAATCGCCTCGGTGAACTCCTTCGTCGTCGCCTTCCCGCCCACGTCCCCCGTGAGGTGCTTACCCTCCGCATAGACGCGGGTGATTCCCGACTGTAGTTTCTCCGAGGCCGCCTGCTCGCCGAGGTGCGCCAGCATCAGCCCCGCCGACTGCATGAGCGCCGTCGGATTGGCAATCCCCTTCCCTGCGATGTCCGGCGCGCTGCCGTGCACCGCCTCGAATACCGCGTGCCGCTCGCCCATGTTCGAGCCGGGGACAATCCCCAGCCCGCCCACCAGCCCCGCCGCGAGGTCCGACACAATGTCGCCGTACAGGTTCGGCATCACCAGACTGTCGAAGGTCTCCGGCCGCAGCACGAGCTGCATCGCGGCGTTATCGACGATCAGCTCCTTGTACTCGATGCCCGGGTATTCCTGCGCCACCTCGCGGCAGCACCGCAGGAACAACCCATCGCCGAGTTTCATGATGTTCGCCTTGTGAACTGCGGTAATCTTCCGCCGGCCCACCCGCTGCGCGAACTCGAATGCATACCGGGCGATTCGTTCGGAGGCGCGGCGGGTGATCACCTTCAGGGAGGTCACCACATCCGTAACCACCTCGTGCTCCAGTCCGGCGTACAGGTCCTCCGTGTTCTCGCGGAAGATAATCATGTCGATGTTCGCGTCCTGAAACCTCGTCTTCAGCCCGGGCAGCGTGCGCACAGGACGAACGTTGGCGAACAGATCAAGCCTCTTGCGGAGAGCCACGTTGACGCTCTGGAACCCTCCCGCAACCGGTGTCGTGACAGGGCCTTTCAGCCCCACTCGCGTGCGGTGTACAGACTCCAGAACATAATCCGGAATCGATTCGCCGGATTGCTCGATGATTTCCCGGGTTAGTTCGACCCGTTCCCACCGGATAGGTACCCCGGTGGCCTCGACCGCCTGAACCGTGGCGTCGGCAACCTCCGGACCAATACCGTCTCCTGGAATCAGAGTAACTGTGTGGTGCACAGAGGCATTATAGCCGCATCCCCGAAATCCATCGGCTTCTGCCCCATCCCCTCACTCTGCGTTGGCTTGGGGAAGCCGCGGGCTGCGTGTCTTTCGGCGGCAACCCCACATCCACCTCTAGCGCGAATCCGCAGCCTCCCAGTCGGAAATATAATCGAATTTCGGCCGGACTTAAACTCCGCATACTACCGATTCCACTGTCTTTTTATGGGGTGATCGCCCTCCTCCAACGCGGGGTAAATGTCGACGTACGTTCTGTAGTACCAGACGTACTGTTCACGCTTGGGTGCCGTCTTCCCAACGACTTACGGATCCTACTACCCCACCGCGTCCCGCAACAGCGCCGCGCATCGCGCAGCCCCATACTCTCGCTCAAGGCCATCCGCGAGCACCCTCAGCGCCTCCGCATCCACCCGCCCGGGACGCAGCGCCTCGTAGGCCTCCAGAATCCGCTCCTCCGGCACCCCCACCAGCTCCGCCGCCCGCCGCAGGTTCTCCGCAAGTTGCCGCCGGCCTGCATCCTCCGCGATCCGCGCCTGCATCTCCAGCGCCTCCGCCGTCACCCGCAGGTCCGCCATCGTCACGCGCCCATCTAGCACCGCCTCTAGCGTGATCTCCAGATACGGAAGACCCGAAGGCGTCTTCAGCCGCTCCGCTTGCTTCTCCGAAAGCGGATACTCATTCTTCATCGCAGCCTCACCTCCCTCGGAGCGCCGCCCTTCACCACCTGCTCCGTCTCCCGCAGATGCAGAATCGTCGTCTTCACGATGTACTTCAGCCGCGCCATGTTGTCGATCTGAACCGGTACCGGCAGCACCGGCTCGCCCTTCGCATACTTCGCCGCGTTTCGCCCGATCACCCGGTAAGACTCCAGCGTCAGATTCGGCGCCTGCGGGAACAGTTCCAGGTTGTTCAGCGGCTCCAGGTCCTTCCGGTGAATCACCGTCGTGCCCTTCGACTGAATCCCCACCGCGATCCCCGACCCGCTCAGCTTCGCCCCCGCGTGCCCGATAAACCCACAGTCCGACGTGTGCCGGATCTTCACCACCCGCACCCGCAGCCCTTCTTCCTCCACGCCGCGGATCAGCGCACCCAGCACCTCCGCGTGCGCCAGCCCGAGCAGCGTCTCTCCCAGCGCCGTCCCGAACGCCGGCCCGACCGCGATCACAATCTCCCGCGCATCGTCGCCTGCGCCCGCGTCGCCAAGTTCGTCCAGAATCGGCTCCCCCGACTCTCGCACCCCGACCGTCTTCGGGTCGAGCGCCTGCGGAATGTCGCCGATTTCCCGCTGCCGCTCCCCGCTCAGCCGGTACCCCGTGCCCGGCCCGCTGTAATCGTTCGGATCGTTCACCGCGCTCAACACCCGCCCGCCCGGCAGCACGATCGCCGACGTTTGCAGGATATCCCCCGACACACGCAGCTTCTGGATCGTCAGGATCTTCTCCGCGATGTCCCGGAACCCCCTCGCCGCCAGCGCCCGGATCACGTCCACGCCGTTCCGCCCGCGCCTCAGGAACTCCTCGGCCGCCTCGAGATCGGCCACCACGTCACGTGCCGGCATGTCCGAACTCGCCCGCGCCGCCACCGCGCATTCAATCTCGTCATCGGTCACCGGCGGCAGCCCCAGCTCGTGAAACACCGCCTGCACCGCTTGCGCCGCCCGCCGCCGCACCGCCAGAATCTCCGGCTCCCGCGCCGGGCGCACGCCGCCGTCCACTTGCATATCGCGCTGCAACACACCGTAATCGTCCAGGTCTTCGGTGTCGAAGTTCCCGCCGCCGAACAGGTTGTCCTCCCGCGGCATCGAGCTGTAACCCGAGAAGATGAAGTCCGTCCCGGGCAGGAACTGCAGCATCAGCTTCGCCGTCTTCCGGATCTCGGAATGCGACGCCATCGCGTCGTTGCCCGACGCCACCTCAAGGTCCAGCAGAGCCGCGATCAGGTTTTCCGCCAGCACCCCGCGCACCCCGCCCGGCAGCGCTTCCGGCAGCGCGATGCAACTGATCGATCCGTTCTGCACGCCCTGCGACCCAGCGCCCTTGATCGCCATCAGGCACCGCGTCTCCAGGTAGATCATCGACTTCCCCTCGGCGTGGCCCATCAGCGCCTCCGAGCCGCTGCCCGAAGTGAACCGCACCTTGATCCCGCGCGACGCGTACGCCGCCGCCAGAAACGTCTTCGACCACGGAGTGTCGTCGCCATCCCGGAACGCCTGCTCCGTGCCGTAAACCGACAGCGTCTCCGCGTAGGTCGTCAGTCCCGCCAGCGCCAGTTTCAGCCCCAGCGCCTCCTCCACCGCGCACTGCGTCAGCGCCGTCCCCCGGCCCGTCTGCGAGCCGATCAGAATCGCCAGCGC
>JAEHDI010000753.1 GCA_016880505.1 Bryobacterales bacterium
AAGGACACCCTGTTCGCGCCCGACGGAGTAAAGGCGGCGTTCGAGAAGATCGCCCGAATCTACCGGAAAGCCGGCGCTCCTGACCACCAGCGCTGCCGCCTTTTCGACGCGCCTCACGAATTCAACCTCGACATGCAGGCCGAGGCCTTCGACTGGCTCAAGCGTTGGGTGTAGGATCGCTTACGGTACAATAACTGGTTCATGTCCAACCTGTTGGAGGGCAAAACTGCCCTTGTCCTGGGAGTCGCCAACAAGTGGAGCCTTGCGTACTCGATTGCCGATGCGTTCCGCCGGGAGGGTGCGCGCGTCCTCCTTACCTACCAGGGTGAGCGCCAGCAAGCGACCGTCGAGGCGCTCGGAGCGGAACTCGGCGCCGCCCGCGTGCTTGCCTGCGATGTCACCCAGGACCAGGAACTGGAACGGCTCGTCGAGACCCTGCGCGCCGAGGACGACCGGCTTGATGCTGTCGTCCATAGCATCGCCTTCGCCAACAAGGAGGACCTGACACGGCCGTTCGTCGAGACCTCGCGCTCCGGTTTTCTGTTGGCCCATGAAGTAAGCGCCTACTCGCTGGTTTCGGTGGCCCGCGCAACCGCCCCGCTCATGGCCGGCGGCGGCTCCATCATCACCCTTACCTACCTCGGCGCAACCCGGGTAATCACCAATTACAACGTCATGGGCGTTGCCAAGGCCGCGCTGGAATCGGCGATGCGGTACCTGGCCGGCGAGCTCGGCGCCACCGGTATTCGCGTGAACGCCATCTCCGCCGGCCCGATCAAGACCGCCTCGGCCCGGGCCATTAAGGAGTTCTCCTCGGTGCTCGATTTCGTCGCACAAAGGGCGCCCCTCCGGCGCAACACGGAACCGGCTGAGGTCGCCGACGCCGCCGTCTTCCTCGCCAGTGACCTCGGGCGGGGCGTTACCGGCAACATCCTGTTTGTGGACGCGGGCTTCCAGATCGTTGGTCTATAGCTTGAGGGTGCGTTGACAGTCCTTTTTCGGCGTCTCTATGATGAAAGTTCAGCTGTGGGAGTTCGTTGACACGGCACTCCCGGAAACGCCCTATAACTTCCGGAAATAATTATGATCAAAGTCGAAGGTCTCACGAAGCGATACGCTCGTAACGTCGCCGTTGACAATATCTCGTTCGAGGTCGCCAAAGGCAGCATCGTCGGCTTCCTCGGCCCGAACGGCGCTGGCAAGACGACGACGATGCGCGTTCTGACCTGCTTTCTTCCCCCGACCGCCGGCGGCGCAGAGGTCGCCGGCTTCGACGTGATGAAACAGCCGCTCGAAGTGAAGAAGCGCATCGGCTATCTGCCCGAGGCGCCGCCACTGTACCCCGAAATGGAGGTCGTCGAGTACCTCAACTTCGTCGCCAACCTCAAAGGCATTCCGCGAGGAGAGCGAAAACAGCGGGTTGACAGCGTCACCGAGCGCTGCGCGATCGGGGACGTTTCGACAAAGCTGATCAGCAAGCTCTCCAAGGGCTATCGCCAGCGCGTCGGGCTCGCACAGGCGATCATCCACAACCCTGACGTTCTGGTGCTCGACGAGCCCACCGCCGGCCTCGACCCCAAACAGATCCTTGAGACCCGCGACTTGATCAAGCAGCTCGCCGGCGACCACACCATCATCCTGAGCACCCACATTCTGCCCGAGGTCGAACAGACTTGCGAGAAAGTGATCATCATCAGCAAGGGCAGGCTGGTTGCCACCGACTCCGTGCAGAACCTCACGAGCAGGCTGCGCGGCGCCGAAGCCATCGCCGTGGAGGTGGAGCCGCGAAACACTGCCCCGCTCGACGCCGTTCAGGTGCGCCAGCGGCTGGAGCACGTTCCGGGCGTGAGCCGTGTCGTCGCCAAAGAGAGCAAGGACAACCGGTGCATCTTCGAGGTGGAGAGCCTCCAGGGGCGCCACATCCGAGCCGACCTGGCCCGGGCGGTCGTGGAGGCCGACTGGAACCTGACCGAGCTGCGGCCGGTGGCGTTTAGTCTCGAGGAAATCTTCCTTCAGTTGACATCGGCCGACCGGGCAGCCGAGGGAGGTGAGAAGTGAGAAACGTCTTTACCATCTATCGCAAAGAACTCAAGAGCTATTTCGCGTCGCCGATCGCCTACCTGCTGATGGCGGTATTCGCGCT
>JAEHDI010000754.1 GCA_016880505.1 Bryobacterales bacterium
CGCAAGCGAACTCCGGCGTCGCGTTCGGAATCATCGGGACCGGAGGGCGCGGACGGTACGTCGGCGGATTCATGGCCAAGGACTCGAATGCGAAACTGGCGGCCATTTGCGATAAGTATCCGGACCGGATCGACCTCGGCAAAACCGAAATCCCCGGCGCAGACCAGGTCCCATCGTACCGGGACTATCAGGAACTGCTAGCCCGTCCTGATATCGACGCAGTCCTCATCGCGACGCCGGTCTTTCTGCACCCAGAACATTTCGAAGGCGCCGTCAAGGCCGGCAAGCACATCTACTGCGAGAAGCCGGCGGGCGCCGACGTCGCCGGATGCAAGCGGCTGCTCAAAGCCGGCGAGCGCGCCGACACGTCGAAGACGATCCAGTTTGGATTCCAGCAGCGCTTCAGCCCAGAGTACCTGACGGCGATGAATCTGCTGCGATCCAACCGCATCGGGGACATGAAGCTGATGATGAGCTACTGGGTGCTCGGCGGACTGCCGCCTGCCGCGTTCACAAACCCATACACCGGCCCGGACGAGAAGATCCGGAACTGGGGCAGTTGGGTCGCATACTCCGGCGGGCCGATCGTCGAGCAGGACTGCCACGGCGTCGACACACTGAACTGGTTCGCCGGCGACGTCCATCCGACGCGTGCGTTCGGAACGGCGGGCCAGCGCTACCCGATGCCCTACGGCGACTGGAAGACCGACTATCACGATATTGCGTTCTACTATCCGAACCAAATCGAGGGGTGGCTCATCAGCATTAAGCACACGGCCGGCTACCGTGACGTGAAGGAGCAGCTTTTCGGCTCGAAGGGCCTGCTCGAAACATCCCGCAGTTACTACAAGCTGCACGGTCCGGAAGGCAACTGGCGCTACCCGAACGCGGACGACCTGCGCGACCGCAGCCTGATCGAGAAACGGGACTCGGCCCGCGAGATCACAATCGACGCCGTGGAGGCGTTCTTCAAGAGCATCGTCGAGAAGAAGCCCTACCACATGTGGAAGACCTCGGCCGAAAGCACGCTGACGGCGCTCCTCGGCCAGATGGCAGTTGAGAAACGGCGCGAGGTTACCTGGGACGAACTTCTCCGCTCGGCGTAGCCGCCGTCATTTCCCGGAAGCGAGCCATGAGGCCCGCCGCGTTGCGCAGCGGGTCCGATATGATCGGTACACAAAGGAGCATCCATGCGATACAGACTGATCACTGTTGTTGTGCTGCTGATTTTCGCCGGCGGCCTGTTCGGACCTGAAGCACTCGCGCAAGCGCCGGCCGGTTTTGTGTCGTTGTTCAACGGGCACGATCTAAGTGGATGGACGGTGCCGGAGGGCGACAACGGGCACTGGAAAGTGGTTGACGGCGTGATCGATTACGACGCGAGGAGCGAGTCCCCGAAGGACAAGAACCTCTGGTCGGAGAAGGAATACAAAGACTTCGTTCTGCGTGTGGACTGGCGCATCAAAGCAACACCCTACCGAAACAAAAATGCTCGTATCGTCATGCCGGATGGTTCAGACAAGCTGGACGAGAACGGGAAGGTTATCCAGATCGACCTGCCGGATTCCGACTCCGGGGTTTTTCTGCGCGGGGCGGGCAAGGCACAGGTGAACATCTGGTGCTGGCCAGTGGGGTCGGGCGAGTTTTACGGCTACCGGATGGACCCGAAGATGCCCCCCGAGGTGCACGCCGCCGTGACTCCGAAGATGAACGCGGACCGGAACATCGGCGAGTGGAACACGTTCGAGATCACGGTAAAAGGGAACGCGGTGACGGTTGTGCTGAACGGAAAGAAAGTGATCGACGCCGCGAAGCTTCCCGGCCTGCCGGAGAAGGGACGACTGGCGCTCCAGCATCATGGGGGATACAAGGACGGCCAGTGGCAAGGTCCGCCCAGTCTGGTGCAGTTCCGGAACATCTATATCAAGGAACTCTGACGCGGTTCTTCCGTCGCTTGCTCCACGTATCCGGACGCGAGGCTGTTTCGGCATTCCCGGGCCTACTTGGTGGGCCCCACGTACTCGGTGCTGATCACCACATCATCCAACCAGTAGGTACGGTCGTGCTGACTATTGCTGCTGTAATTGCCGAACATCGCCATATTCAGTTTGAGGCTTTCGACATCCCGCCAGCGCATGCCGTCCACCCGCAGAATCTCCTTACCGTCGATCCAAAGCACCTGCTCGCCGTCCTTCTTGCCGGGTTGGTTACATTTCACCAGCATCTCGAAACAGTACCAGCGGCCGCGCTCGATCCAGAAAGGTTCCTTCGGGTAGAAGTAGTTCCCCCAGTAGCGGCCATCCTGTGACTGCTTCATGTCCGGCCAGTAGGTATAGAAAACGATCTGTCCGGGAGGCGGCATGGACGCCACGCCCCTCGGCTCGACATTTACGATAAAGCGGTCCGTCCCATCGGGTTTGCGCCCGGCACCGCCCAGCACCGAACGAGGATTATCCGGACGGCAGGCCCAGAACTGGCACCAGTGCATCCCCCGCCCTTCAAAATTCTCCGCAAACTTCGCATACCAGCGGATATACACCCGGTCGTAACCGGGCAGGAACCAGGTCCGGATATAACTGTCGGACTCCCGGAGAACCCGTCCCTCGACGGTCTTGCCTTCCCCCTGAAAAGCCGGGGCTGAGATCCGATAGCTCTTTGTGCCCATGTGGACGTACTGTGGCCGGGTTTCGAACCCTCCACGCTCAGGATCCTCTCTGTACTTCTCCCAGCGCTCTCCGAGTGCGCCTGACTCAAAATTCTCGCTGAAGACCACTTGGCCGAGCGCAGTTGCGCAGAACAGTCCAGCGGCGACACTCGCACGGGCAAAAGAACTGATTGTTGTCACGGGCATGTGGAGCGTTCCTTTAGGCCAGAATTTCCATCCATAACGGCTTCTGGGTCAGTATATTTCAACCG
>JAEHDI010000755.1 GCA_016880505.1 Bryobacterales bacterium
GGAGCCGACGGATCCGCGCTCTGTGAGATCTGGTTCCGCAAGTCGCTTCCGTCTGGTCCCGCGTCTACCGAGCAAGGGGTGAGTCTGAACACCGTCCCGCACGGAACAATGCTCGGCGTCATCCGCTTTCCCAAGCGCGGGCAGGACCGCCGGGGCTTGACGATTCCCGAAGGCGTCTACACCCTTCGCTACAGCCTCTTTCCGCCGGACGGTAACCATCAGGGAGTTGCCGCACAGCGGGACTTCCTGCTGCTCGTCCCTGCTGCTGCGGATACCGACGTCAACTCGACGCCTTCGTTCAAGGAAGTCGTCGCGATGAGCGCCAAGACGACCGGTGGTTCGCATCCCGCCAGCCTCAGCCTGTGGAAAGACGAAGCCGGACACGAGCCGGGTCTGGCCCAGGAAGGTGAATCCGACTGGGTGCTGCACACCAAGATTGGTGACACAGCGGTCGGTCTGATTGTGGTCGGGGTTTTCCAGGGCTAGGGAATCTTGGCCGGGGACGAGCCTCGGTTCGTTCCCGGCGCTACGTCGTCGACAGCGCCGCCCGCATCTCGTTGAGGGCTTTCGTCAAACTCCCCACCTGCTCGCCAACCGGCAGGTACTCCATCGTGATGTACCCACCATACCCCGCCTTCTGGATCGATTTATAGATATTTGCGTAGTTTAGCTCGCCTGTTCCGGGATCGTTCCGCCCGGGATTGTCCGCGACGTGATAGACCGCGACGTAGGGCGTTGCTTCGACGGCTGTGCGGGTGACGTTCCCCACTTGCACCTGCTCGTGATAGATGTCGAACAGCAACCTGACGTTCGGGTTGTCGACCTCGCGAACGAGCTTCAGCCCTTCGGCGCAGGTGGTCAGGAAGAAGCCTTTGTGGTTGACCTTCCCGTTGAGTGGTTCGACGATCATCGTGACGTTCGCCTTCGCCGCCAGTTCTCCCGCGCGCCGGGTCCCTTCGAGCAGGCTCGCGTACTGTTCCTCCCTCGAACGGCCCGGGAGCTCGTCCCCGCTCATGAGAATAATCTGAGGAATTTCAAGCTTTTGCGCGAAGGTGATGGCCTGCCTGACGTCGTTGAGAAAATTCTCGCGCTGTGCCGGATCCACCATCGAAACCGGCCGGTTCTTCCAGTTCGGCGTGGCAATGATCGTGTCCATGCCCAACCCGAATGACCGGGCCTGTTTCTTCACGCCATCGATCTCCGTGTCGGACCAGTTGACGTGTTCGCCGACGAGTTCGACGGACTGGACGCCGGAGCGCGCGGCGGCCTCCATTTTTTCGTCAAAGGTCCCCTTGAGCGTCCAAAGCATCACCGAAGAGGTGATCTTCGCCTTTTTCGGCGGCGCTGTGGTCTGTCCCGAGGCCGTTCGGCCGGCTAGGGCCGCTCCGGAAGCGGCCAGAAAGGTCCTGCGATCCATACATGCTATTCTAGAGAATCATCAGCCATCCCCGGGGTTTCGCATGCGCCAGTTGAGGTACACCACGCGGAGCGGCATCGATGTGGTCCGCACCGTCTCGCGAGTGCCCTTCCGCAAGGGCCTTGACCACCTCCTGCGCGAACTCGATTCATTCCGCGGCATTTATCTTTCTTCCGGCTACGAATACCCCGGTCGCTATTCACGTTGGGACATCGCCTCGACGAGGCCGCCTCTGGAGATCGTGGCATATGGGCGGCGGGTCGAGTTCCGGGCGCTGAATGTCCGCGGCGAAATCCTGACCCAGATGCTGTACCCGGCTCTTGCCGGCCACCCACACTGGGAGTCGCTGGAGCCTTACGGGGGTTCTCTGGTAGGCCGGCTGAAACCGCTGCCCGAGTTGTTTCCGGAGGAGGAGCGCAGCAAGCAGCCTTCGGCGTTCTCGATCCTGCGGGCTCTGATCGAAGAATTTCGGAACGAAGAGGACTCGCGCCTGGCGCTGGTTGGAGTCTTCGGCTACGATCTGCTCTTCCAGTTCGACCCGATCCGGCTGCGCCTGCCGCGGAGCGGGCAAAAGGACCTCCACCTGTTCCTTTGCGACGACATCTATTTCATGGATCGCAAGAAGGAGCAGATCGAACGTTACCAGTACGATTTCGAGAAGGACGGACTCTCCACGCTGGCGCTCGATCATTCGGCGGAGCCGGTTCCCCCGCCTGGGCGATCATCGATTGAAGGCATCGCCTCCGATCACGCGCCGGAGGAGTACATGGCGAATGTCGAGAAGGTTCGCCAGGGCATGAAGCAGGGCGACTACTACGAGGTCGTGCTGCGCCAGACGTTCCGGGCGCCTTACGATGGCAGCCAGTCCGAGCTGTTCCGGCGCATGCAGGAGACCAGCCCGAGCCCGTACGAGTTCTTTCTCCAGTTCGGCGACGAGCAACTGATCGGCGCGTCGCCTGAAATGTTCGTTCGGATCGAAGGGAACCGCGTCGAGACCTGCCCGATCTCAGGCACCGCCCGAAGGACCGGCGATCCCATGCACGACGCCGACAGCATCCGGCAGTTGCTGAATTCCGCCAAGGAAGAATCCGAGCTGACGATGTGCACCGACGTGGATCGCAATGACAAGTCGCGGGTTTGTGCGCCAGGCTCGGTAAAAGTCATCGGCCGGAGGCTGATCGAATCCTACGCCGGCGTTTTCCACACAGTCGACCATGTGGAAGGAATTCTTCAACCCGGCTACGACGCGCTGGATGCATTTCTCAGCCACATGTGGGCGGTTACGGTCATCGGAGCTCCGAAGAAGGCGGCGGCGCAGGCGATCGAGGATCTCGAGAAGGACGCCCGTGGCTGGTACGGAGGGGCGGTCGGGATGTTGTCGCTCTGCGGCGACATGAACACCGGCATTCTAATCCGGACGATTCATCTTCGCGACGGCGTTGCCGCCTATCCTGTAGGCGCGACAATCCTGTACGACTCCATTCCGGCGATGGAGGAACAGGAGACGCGTCTCAAGGCAACCAATTTCTTCCGCACGCTGGAAGAGAAGCGGCCGGAATCTGAGGCCCGCGCGGAGGTAGTTTTCACCAGCAGCGAGGGCGGTGGCGTAAAGCTGTTGCTGGTGGACAACGACGACTGCTTCATCCACACCCTGGCCAACTACGCCCGGCAGACGGGGGCCGAAGTAGTCACTTACCGCGCTGGATTTCCGCTGTCGCTGATCGGCGAACTGGCCCCAAGCCTCGTGCTGATCTCGCCCGGACCGGGCCGTCCCGCGGATTTCGGTGTGCCGGACCTGGTCCGCTACTGCGCGCACACCGGCATCCCGGTTTTCGGCGTTTGCCTCGGCCTTCAGGGCATCGTCGAGGCGTTTGGCGGCGAACTCGGTGTGCTCGATTATCCGATGCACGGCAAGCCATCGGTGGTGGTCCATCACGGAAAAGGAGTTTTCGAGGGGCTGCCCGAGAAGTTTGCGGTCGGCCGCTACCACTCCCTATTCGCGCGGAAGGAAACGTTCCCCGCTTGCCTCGAGGTGACCTCCGAATCCGAGGATGGGGTGATCATGGGTGTGCGGCACCGCGAGCTGCCCGTGGAAGCGGTGCAGTTCCATCCCGAGTCGATGCTCACGCTTCACGGCGATTGCGGGCTGCGGCTGATGGAGAACGTGGTCAGGCTCTATGGCCACGCCCGCGTCTGACGCGCGGCCGTCGTAACGGAATGTCCCACGTAATTATCGCCGGTGGCGGACTGGCTGGTCTTGCGGCCGCCGCGGCGCTTGGCGGAGAGGGCTACCGGGTCACGCTCTTCGAATCGAGGGCATTCCTCGGAGGCCGGGCGACGTCGTTTCCGCTGTCTCCTTCCGACGAGGATTCGGAGGTCATCGACAACTGCCAGCACGTCCTTCTTCGCTGCTGTCGAAATCTGCTCGACTTCTACCGGCGGCTCGGCGTGGATGACAGCATCCGCTTCCATCGGCAGTTCCACTTTCTGGAGCCCGGCGGAAGAATGTCGGTGTTTCGCGCGGGACTGCTGCCCGCACCACTGCATTTCGCGGGATCGTTCCGAAGACTGTCTTTCCTCAGCCTCCCGGAGAAACTGGCGGTCGCGCGCGGGCTGATGGCATTGCGGCGGGAATACGGGCGGCGGCGCGATCTCGACCAGCTCACGATGCTCGACTGGTTGCGGGAGAAGCGGCAGCCGGAGCGGGCGATAAGGCGCTTCTGGCATCCCGTGTTGGTGAGCGCCATCAACGAGGAACTGGGCCGCATGGCCGCTGCGCACGCGTTTCAGGTCTTCCGGCTGGGGTTTCTGGGACGGCGCGACAGTTACGAAATGGGCGTTCCCGATGTGCCGCTGGGGTCGCTCTACTCCTCGGAATCCTGGGAGCGTCTGGGTGGAGTGGAGATTCGTTTCCGTTCTCCCGTCGAGCGAATTCTGATCGGCGGCGGCCGGGCGTGCGGAGCCGTGGTCAATCGGGAAACGCACGCGGCCGACTTCTATGTATGCGCCCTTCCATTCGAGCGGGCGGCGGCGGTGGCGCCGGATGCGCGACTGGACGTTTCGGTATTCGAGCACTCTCCGATCACCGGGATTCACCTGTGGTTCGACCGTCAGGTCACGGACCTTCCGCACGCGGCGCTGCTCGATCGCACCATTCAGTGGTTGTTCAACAAGTCCGGTGGGCGCTACGTGCAACTGGGGTCAGCGCGTCGCGCAGCCTGATTGAGATGCCACGGGGCGAAGTGATCGACCTGGCGCTCCGGGAGCTGGCCGAATTCTTCCCCGCTACCAGGGAGGCGCGGCTCGAGAAGGCGCACGTGGTGAAGGAGGCGAGAGCGACGTTCTCGGCCCGGCCCGGACTGGAGTCGCGCCGGCCGCCGGCGGAGACGGCCGTCCCGAACCTGTTTCTGGCCGGAGACTGGACTCGGTCCGGGTGGCCGGCGACCATGGAGGGCGCGGTGCGCAGCGGGTATCTCGCCGCCGAAGCCCTAACCCGCGTGGCCGGCGATCCGAAGAGGTTCCTGTTGCCGGACGTGGTGTGAACATCCCCCGCCCGGTCTTTTGGGATAATCGAACTATGCGTCTTGTGCTGGCTCTGTTCGCGCTTTTGGCGGCGTCGACGTTTCCGCTCGCAGCCGACCCGCCCATGACCAAGCTTCGCATTGAGGTAAAAAGCCACACCGATAAACCAGTGGAGCGGGCGAGCGTGATCGTCCGATTCGTCAAGGGCCGTTCGGCGATGAAGTTGGGCAAGAAGGTCCGAAAGCATTGGGAGATGCGCACCAACCAGGACGGCATCGCCGCGATCCCGCCCATCCCCCAAGGCGAGCTCACCGTTCAGGTGATTGCCAAGGGCTACCAGACGTTCGGCCAGAAGTTCGACGTCGAGGAAGAAGAGAAGACGATCGAAGTGACGCTGAACCCGCCGCAGCCGCAGTTTTCGGCCCACCAGTAGCCGGCGGTCAGCCCGCCAGAGCGATCGCATCCATCTCGACCTTTGCGCTGCGCGGAAGACGCGCGGCCTCGATCGTAGACCGGGAGGGTGGCTGGTTTGCGAAGTACCGGCCGTATACATCGTTCATCGCGGCGAATTCGTTGACATCTTTCAGAAACACGGTCACTCGGAGGACCCTGTCGAGCGAGGAACCCGCGGCCTCGAGCACGGCTTTCAGGTTCTCCAGAACGCGCTCCGTCTGCGCGGCGATGTCTCCTTCTATGAGGATTCCGGTTGTCGGGTCGAGGGGAATCTGACCGCTGGCAAAAACCAGCCCGTTGGCGACGACGGCCTGCGAGTAAGGGCCGATCGCCTTCGGTGCGCGGTCCGTCGCGATGATGGTCTTCATTTCGTTTCCTCCAGAGAGCGGCTCGCGGTCCGATCACGCGCGACGCACACTCCATTCTGCACGCCCGCAGGTCCCGAGCGCCAGGGCAACCCGGTAAGGCGGAATTCAGTCGGCGCTCGGTTGTTCGACTGATGGCCAGCCACCCGCAAAGGCCCGACCATAAACGTGAGGCAGTCCGTCGTTCGTGTCGAAGCCGCCGAAATTCCACTCGCTGGCCACGAAGTTTTCCGTTTTCACTGCGACGCTTGTGCTGTGGATCACGGCCGCCCAGGTCCTGTTCCACACGTCGCAGGAGTACTACTCGGTACAGGAGCACGTTTATCTCAGCATTCTGCTGCTCATCTTCGCGGTCCTGCTGGCGCGTTTCACAAGTCGAGTGTTCGTTCGGCCTCTGGTAGTGCTCAAGCGAGGCATGGCGTCAGTCGTCCAAGGCAGGCTGGAGCCGGTGCGGATTTCGCCGACGCACGATGAGATCGAGATCCTTGGCGACAGCTTCAACCGGATGATCGCGGCGCTGGCCGAATCGCGGCGGGAAGTGCGCGAGCATCAGGAACAGCTCGAGCGAAAGATCCGCGAGCGCACCCAAGCGCTCGAGAAGGCGACGCGGCGCGCGGAGGCGGCGAGCCGGGCAAAGAGCGAGTTTCTCGCCAACATGTCGCACGAGCTGCGAACCCCGATGAACGGCATCCTCGGAATGATCGACATCGTGCTCGACAGCCCGCTGACGGACGCGCAACGTGAGGAACTGGCCACTGCCAAGGACTGCTCTTTCTCGCTGCTCGGCCTGCTCAACGCCATCCTGGACCTCTCGAAGATTGAGGCCGGCAAGCTGGAATTGGAATCGATCCGCTTCCCCATCCGACCGTTGCTGGACGATTGTCTGAAATCGGTTCTGCCGCGGACCCGTCAGAAGCGGCTGGATCTGCTGTCGGAACTTTCTCCCGACGTGCCGGACTACCTGCTCGGCGATCCGCTCAGGCTGCGCCAGATTCTGATCAACTTGCTCGGCAACGCGGTCAAATTCACGGATCGCGGATCGGTGAAGCTTTCCCTGACGAGCCGTCGCCTGCCGGACCAGCAGCGCGCGGAACTGCATTTCGCGATCGCGGATACCGGGGTCGGCATCCCGAAGCAGAAAGTCTACGCGATTTTCGACGAATTCACGCAGGTGGACGGCAGCACCACGCGGAAGTACGGCGGCACGGGACTGGGGCTGTCGATTACGAGAAAGCTTGTCGAGTTGCACGGCGGCCGTATCCATGTCGAGAGCGAGCCTGGCCGGGGCAGCGTGTTCCACGTCTTGCTGGATTTGCCGGTCGCGGGACCGGTGCCGGCCGAAGCCGCGCCGAATACAGCGGAGACCGTGGCGCACCCGCATCAGCCGGCGCGAATTCTCATTGCGGAGGACAATCCCGTCAACCAAAAGGTTGCCGCAGTCCTGCTAGGCAAGCGTGGTTACCAGACCACCGTCGTGAATCACGGGCGCGAAGCCATTGACGCCCTGGAGCACGCGGAGTTCGACCTCGTTCTAATGGATCTCCAGATGCCGGTTCTCGACGGCATCGAGGCGACCAAGCTGATCCGCCAGGACGCGCGCTGGCACGACCTGCCGATCATTGCCCTCACCGCTCATGCGATGCAGGGGGATCGGGAACGCTGCCTCGCCGCCGGCATGAACGAGTACGTCCCGAAGCCGGTACAGCCGCCGGTGCTGCTTGCGACCGTGCGCAAATGTCTCGCGGGCAGCCTCGCCGGAGAGACGAAGTCGCTCCGAGCCTAGCCCGCGTTGCGACGGATCACGGTGCGGCGACGGCGACGATCGGGCCGTTGCTATCGACGCTTCCGATCGTGATCCGCAGCGCGTGGTTGCCCGGTGCCAGGTCCGCGGGCGCCTTGATGTTCGCCTGGCCGAGCCCGACGTACTCCGGAGTCATGCCAAGGAAACTCACTTCGGCGGGCTTTCCTCCGAGCGTCGCGCTGAACGGCGCGGTGCATTGGAACAGCGGAGGATACGGAACCGAGGCGCCGGTCTGGAGCGGATGATCGAGCGGGCTCACACCCGTCAGGTACACGATGATGTACTTGCCCGCCTTAACCGGATGCGCCACGTCGTTCAGACTGCCGTCGTCGAAGTTGACCACGACGGGCTTGTCGCCTCCGTAGAGAAAAATCCCGGGTGCCGAGGTCAGAACCGCGATCTTCACCGTGTCGCTCACCAGGTCTCCCGACTTGACCACCACCGTGGCCTCGCCTGGCTTCGTTTCGAAGGGGATCTGCGCATTGACCTGTGCCGGGCTGACATAGAATAACGGAGCCGGCGTCCCGTTGACCGTCACCGAGGTGTTGCCGAGCGTGGTTGGCAACGGCACGGATCCCGCCTTCGCCTCCGCCGTGGCAAGTTTCTTGCCGAAGATGGTGAAGATCCCGCCCGGTGAGACCGGCGGCAGGAACGAAGCGCCGTTAGTGACGCCCTCCGCGCTGAAGTCCGGTCCGATAAGGGTAACGAGGAGAGTGGCGTCCTGATAGGCCTCGTACCCGCTCAGATTGATGAACCACTCACCGGGCAAGACGTCGGCGATATCCACCGATTCTTGATTCCCGTTTTCCCAACTGGCCTCATCGAAGTCGCACGGAGCGAGGAGACCGGAGCAGACCGGCGCTTTGCCGAAACGGGCCATCAGGTCGAGATCGCCCGTTCCACCGCTGGTCGTCACCCGTAAACGGCTGGCGCCTTCGGGTACGACGACCTTGTAGAAAGTCTCCGAAGTCCGGTCGCCCGAAAGCCCGGACTTCGGGATCCCCGGAGTCAGAACTTCGGCGCCCAGCAGCGCCCCTTTCAAGGTCACGTTTTGGAATGCTCCACTGGCCTCCACGATCACGCCCCAGAAGCCTGGTTCCGGCGCCGCAACCGAAATGGTTTCCGTTGTCCCGGATTCGAGCGACATCCCGTAAATTTCAAATGCCGGATCGACCACCACCATGTCGGGATCTCCGTTCCCGCCCCGCAGGGTGAACTGGAGGATGGCGGTCTTCGCCGGCACGTTCATCACGGCGACCCCAAAGCTGTTCCTCGGACCCTCGATGCTGATCGGACTGTTCGCCTCGAGCGGTGTGAAGACCGGGACCAGAATACCGTGCGTGACCTTGCCGTCTTTGCCGTCCGTGATGCGGATAACGGCACGCCGGGCAGTGAAGGTCGGCATCCACTGGAGCACACCTGTGTTGGCATCGACCGTCATGCCGGAAGGACCGTCGACCAGTTCGTACGTCAGTTTGTCACCATCCGGGTCGGACGCCTTGATGGAGTAAGTGAGTTTCTCGCCATACATCGCATACTCTGGGGGCTGGCTGATGACCTTAGGCCCGCGGTTCGTGGTGACGTAGTCGGGCGGAAGGTCCCAGGCGGCGTCGAAAACCAGGGGATCCGATCCGGCGAGTTTGCCGAAAGCGCGGGCGGAATGGCCAAAACCATGCCGGGCAAACGACTCCCAAATCTTGCGGCGGTTCGCGCCTCCGTTGGTAAGGTCGTCCGCGCTCAGGATGGCGTCCCGCGCATCGATCAGGGTGGGAGTGCAGGGCAATGTCTTGAAGCTGTTCATCACCAGCCTGTCCGTGACCTGCTGGCCAAGCTGCTTCCTGAGATCCCATAACGCGGCTGCCCAAAGTTCTCCGTCGTTGTGTCCCTCAAAGCCCTCGTTGCCGAAATGCTCGTAGGTGAGCGGGTAATTCTCATAACTGCGCCGGCGGTAACCCGAATCTGCGTTCCGGCTCATGTACGCGTCGAGAACGGGGTTATTAAAGTAGCTCACTGTGAAGTAGTCGGAGGTCCCTTCGGACAAGGCGGCCGACTGGACTGAGGCGAACAGGCAAGTAACTTCATTTGGCCCTCCCACGAGGCGGTCCGTGACTCCATGCGCGTACTCGTGGATGACAAGCTGGCCGCTGTAGGAGCCGTCCCGGTCGTCCGTGGAGACTATCGGGTCTGCGCCGGCGTCGACGCCAACCTCCATTCTGGGAGACTCTCCGTCGGGCAGCGTCGCGAAGTGGCCTCCTTCGAGTGACGCCCAATAGTCCTGTGCCTCCGCCAGGACGTGGTCGTTCCCCAGCCCCCCGCGGCTGAAGTTGAGCGTCTGAAAGTTTCCGGCGATCTCGTCGAAGCCAAGGTCGTAGAAATAGTCGTGAGCGATGTTGACCGAATAGAAGAGGTTCGTGACCGAGGCGGGCCCGAACTGCGCCGGGTCTTGTCCTGTGGATCCCTCGCCCGCCATGAACACGAAAAACTGCGTGGCGCTGTACGCCCTGCCGTCCGACAGCTCGGCGGTGGTTTCGGAATCGGGCTCGTCGTCGGAGTCCGTGTCGAGATAGGCGTCGACATTGTTACCCGTTGTCCTTGTCGTGCCCGGACTCAGCCACGAGTCGGGTAAGTCAACCATTTCTCGCGGGCCTTGTACCGGCGATTCTTTCCAGACGCGGGCCTTGCCCGCCGAGTGGACGAGATTCTGAGAGAACAGAAGCTTTCCGGAAGCGGCGTCAACGAGCAATTCATAGTGGCGGCCCCGTTCGAGCTGCAGATAAATGCGATAGGCGAGGTGTCCGGATTCCGGAGCCAGCGGGAAGACGGCGGGCTCCACGAGAACGGGAGACCATGCGGGCTTCACGGGATTGCGGAAGCGAAGCCGGCCGGCCGGTGAGGCGGGCAGAGGCACGAGGGCCTCCGTAACAGGCTTGCCGAGGCGGCGTAGCGCCGCTCCGATGGCCTGCTGTGGTGTGAGCCGCGGGGTGGTGTCCACGGCGGTGCTGAGAAGTACATCGCCAAACGCGACC
>JAEHDI010000756.1 GCA_016880505.1 Bryobacterales bacterium
GATTATCTGGGAGGCGCTCTGGGGTGTTTTGCGGTTACGCGTCGGCCGGCGGTGAACGGAGTGGCTGCTGAACGGCGTTCCCTCTCCTGCTTTCTGAAGACCGCGGTTGTTCACGCGTGTATTGCCGCGCTCGCACCGTTGGTAGCAATCACCATAACGATGAGCGCACAAAGCCGCTTTCGGGATCCGATGGTGGCGACGATCAAGGAAGTACTTGTAGACGTCGCCCTCGCCTTCCGGTACTCTGGGCGGATTCTGGCGGGAGAAGTGCCCTATCGCGATTTCGTCATCGAGTATCCGCCGCTCTCGTTGCCGATCTTCCTCGCGCCCAGACTGCTGACGTCGGACTATCTCCAGTACATCATTCTGTACACAGTTCAGATGCTTGCCGCCGACCTCCTGGCAATTTGGCTGATTGTGCGGGTGCTGAAACAGCGGGAGGGGGACGAAAGTATTCCCGAGCGGCTCTCCTGGTACACCTTGTTCGTGTTGGGACTAAGCCCCATTGTGTTCTTCAAGTTCGATCTTGCGGCAATGGCGCTCGCTCTGGGTGCGGCAGTCGTCTGGTTCGGCGGCAAGCCGATCTCCGGTGGCTTCTTGGCCGGGGCCGGCGCCCTCTTGAAGGTCTACCCCGCGCTGATAGCAGGGCCGGCATTTATCAGGGACCTGACCGGCCGGACTGCGCGGCGCTGGTGGGGATTCGTGGCCACTGCCATCACCGTGGCGCTTGGAGGACTGATTTGGTACCTGCTCGCCGGCTAGGGACTGACGGCGAGTATTGCCTACCATGCGGAGCGAGGGCTGGAGATTGAAGCAGTATCGGCCGGCTTGCTGATGCTGGCCGGCAAGATGACGGGCGCTAAGATGGCCTATAACCTTGACCACGGCTCGTTCCAGTTGGTGATGGCCGGTGCTGGTGAGGCCGCGGCCCTGGCGCCCTACGGGCAGGCTGCGATATTGCTTTTGGTGCTCTGGCGATTCCGCCGATTCGGGCTGCACGAGCCGATGCGATATTGCGCGGCGGCAATCCTGGGTCTCGTGGCGGCAGGAAAGGTGCTGTCGCCTCAGTACATGATCTGGCTATTTCCGTTTGTGACGCTCGCTGAAGGGGCGGTTTGGAGAACGGCGCGCGTTCTCTTCCTGACTTGCTGTATGCTGACGAGTGCGGTCTATCCCTGGTCCTTCTCCGAGCTGTTGCGTTTTGCGCCGCTAGGCATCGCAATCCTGAATCTCAGGAACGTGCTTCTTATCGTTCTACTCGGACTGCTGATGTTTGCTCCAACGGCGAGAGATGCACCCGAGAAAGAGGCTGGGTACAGAGAGGAGGGGGTCTGAAAAGATGCAGTCGCTGAAGGCTTTACGATGGATTTCGCGTGTTGCTCTCGTGTTCCTCGCGGTGGCAGCGGTCGTGGTGCTGATTCCGCCTGTGCGTGACACGGCGGTCGTTTTGGGGAGCCGGGTGTCGCTGTGCAGCCTCCAGAGTGCAAGACAATGGAGGACGGATGCGCAACTCTTGAAGGCTTACGCGGACAGAGCGCAGAAGAGTTGCCGTGTCATCAGAAGGGAGCCGGCTTATTGGCTTTGGGACACGCCCGAGGGCCAGCTATGGGCCGTGCCCAGCCAAAACCTGTCATC
Organism: Bryobacterales bacterium; assembly: GCA_016880505.1. GTDB lineage: Bacteria > Acidobacteriota > Terriglobia > Bryobacterales > Bryobacteraceae > JAEHDI01. The sequence continues at coordinate 1,636 of JAEHDI010000756.1, forward strand.
GCTGATCGCCGAACAGGCCTTCAAACGAGCGGAGTCAGGACCAAATGAGACCGTCAAACCGGGCGACACAGTGCTCGATTGCGGAGCCAACGTTGGTGTGTTCGTGAAGGAAGCGCTCGACAGAGGCGCTAGCCGGGTGGTCGCCATTGAGCCCTCGCCTCGGAATATCGAATGTCTGCGTCGAACCTTCCAACCGGAAATTCAGGCGGGCAGGGTGGTGGTGTACGAGAAGGGAGTCTGGGATCGCGACGACGTACTGGTGCTGGAGGAGACCTCATCCGGCGCCGAAGACAGCGTCGTCATGCATCGAAAAGAGAATACCGGCAGTTTGAAAGTTCCGCTGACCACGATCGACAAGCTTGTCGAGGAGCTGAGGCTCGATCGAGTCGACTACATCAAGATGGATATCGAAGGAGCGGAGAAGAAGGCCTTGCTGGGCGCCAGGCAGACACTAGCCAAGTTCCGGCCCCGAATGGAGCTCTCGATCAACCACCTGCCGGATGACCCTCAGGA
>JAEHDI010000757.1 GCA_016880505.1 Bryobacterales bacterium
CGAACTACGACCTGGATCGGGAGACCCACGTTTGCCAGTTCCACGGGGAGATAACACAGACCGATGTTCTTGTTCAAGGTGGGGGAGGGCCCGCCACTGGTAACCCAGCCGCAGGGCCGGCCGTCCACGAGAACCTCGTAGCCGTCGCGTGCGATACCGCGTCCGCGCATCTCGAAGCCGATCAGCTTGCGGCGGACGCCGTCGCGTTGCTGGCGCTCGAGTGCGGCGCGGCCGATGAAATCACCTTTTTCCATCTTCACTATCCAGGCGAGGTCGGCTTCGAGCGGGGTAATCGATGCGTCGATCTCGTGGCCGTACAGGGCCATTTTCGCTTCCATCCGCAACGTGTTGCGGGCGCCGAGGCCGCATGGCTTGACGCCAAACTCCTGACCCGCGTCGAACATCCGATCCCACAGGGCTTCGGCATTCTCCGGCGCCACATAGACCTCGACGCCGTCCTCCCCGGTGTAGCCGGTGCGGGCGATACGCGCCGGAAATCCGGCCACTTCGCCGTCGGTGAAGTAGTAGTAGCGGATGGCGGACAAATCCGTCGACGTCAGCTTCTGCACTGTTGCCAGGCCCTTCGGCCCCTGGACCGCAATCTGGGCATAGCGGTCGGAGGCGAAGTCGACCGCGGCGTTGAACCGGTTTCGATCCCGAATGTGCTCGAAGTCCTTCTCCTGGTTGGAGGCGTTCACGCAGAAGAAGAAGTGGTCGTCGGCAACTTTGTGGACCAGCACGTCATCCACGAAACCACCGTGCTCGTAGAGGAGTCCCGAATATTGCGCCTGGCCTGTCTTGAGGCGCGAGACAGCGTTTGTGGTGACATACTCGGCCAGCCGCAGAGCCTCCGGGCCGCGGATCTCAATCTCACCCATGTGGCTGACGTCGAAGACCCCGACCGAACGGCGTACGGCGTGGTGTTCGTCGAGGATGCCCGAATACTGCACGGGCATTTCCCAGCCGCCGAAGTCGACCATCTTGGCGCCGAGCCGGCGATGCAGGGAATGAAGCGAAGTCCGCTTCAGGACGGGGGCCTCAGGCATGAAACCGCCAGCCTAGCAAGGCCTACCAGGAGAGTCAAACCAGCGAAGCGTGCGGCCGAATATCTTTACGTGGGTTTCGCCCGGCGCCGGATATGGCCGGGAATGTCGCGCGAGCGCTGCGGTATGTTGATGGTAGTAGGGGAGGAAACCGGCTGGCTGCATTTCCCGGACTCCCGTAAGCAGGTCAAGCACGGTGAACCACATCCAGTCGCTTTGGCACGCGATCCTCGAGAGTCCGAACGGGTCGACAAGACGGCCTGTCGTGGACAAGCACTTTGAGAGCAACGTCAAAGGGCTCTATATCATCGGCGATCTCGCCGGCGCACCGGTTGTGAAACTGGCAATGGAGCAGGGCCACGAGCTGGCCCTTCACATCTCCTCCAAGCCGGATGCGCGCGGGGGCGATGCGGACGTCTTCGACCTGATTGTCGCGGGTTCGGGCGCGGCAGGGCTAAACTGCGCGCTGGAAGCTCAGGACCACGGCCTGCGCGTCCTCGTGCTCGAAAAGAGCAAGATTGCCAACACGATAGAGGAGTTTCCCGAGGGCAAGTGGGTCTATGCCGAGCCTGATTCCTCCCCTCCGAAGGGAAAACTTTGGCTCGACGGCGCGCGGAAGGAAGAACTGATTGACCGGTGGAGCGAGATTGTACGCGAGAACAAGCTGGACGTCAGGACGGAAGAGGGTGTCTCCCATATCCAAAAACGGAAGGACGGAGAGTTCGAAGTCCAGACGCCGAAGCGCACGTACCGTGCCCGGCGGGTGGTCCTGGCGACGGGCCAACGCGGCAACCCCCGCAAACTGAATGCACCCGGAGAGGACCGGGAGCGGGTCTATCACCGGCTTTACGGCCCTAAGCAATACCATGACGAGGACATTCTCGTGGTGGGAGGGGGCAACAGCGCGGTCGAGGCGGCGCTAACGCTCGCTGAACGGAACAGGGTCACGCTGTCATACCGAGGATCCGAGTTTTCGCGGCTGTTCAAGGACAACCGACGCAGACTGGACGAGGCGGTGGCGGCGGGGCAGGTCCGAGTGATCCTCAATTCCAACGTCAAACGGTTCGATGAGAGAACGTGCGTGCTCGAGATTCGCGAAGGCCCGGCCACGAGCAGAAGCGAGCTTCAGTGCGACCACGCCTTCGTGCTGATCGGTGCGGAACTGCCGGTGGAGTTCCTCCATTCACTTGGCATCCGGCTGGAGAACGACTGGAACGGGAGTGTCTTCTCGGCCGCGGCGCTCGTGCTCGCGACGATGGCCGGGCTATGGGTATTCGGGGGCAAGACCGGAATGCCCGCTCTCGCGGGACTGACGCTGGCGGGCGGACTTTTCGCGCTGGCGGGTCTGGCCGGACTTGTAGCCACCGGCGTGAAGGGCAACCGTTTTGCCTGGCTCGGACTGACCTTCCTCGTGGCGTACACCATCTACGGGGCAAAGCTCGGAGAGAACCTGGAGTTCTGGCCGTTCCGGAGATGGGGATATAAGGCGCTGTCGTTCCACGGCCGCCCGTGGTCGTTTTGGTACACGGTCCTCTACACGACGGTGATCACGGTCTTTGGGCTTCAGGCTATGAAGCGTTGGGGACTGGACCGCAAGGACCGCTTCCAGATTTGGCGCTACGTCAGCCTACTCAGCTTCCAGTGGGTGTTCTTCTTTCTGATTCCGGAGTTTCTGTTTCGCTGGGCGGTGGAATACCAGTGGGTCGGCAGCCGGCTGGCGGAGGATCCGACGTTTGCGCAGCA
>JAEHDI010000758.1 GCA_016880505.1 Bryobacterales bacterium
AGAATCAGGAAACCGGAGGAATTGAGCCCTTCAGTGGTTCCGCGCAGCAACGCTTCGCCCTGATCCACCGTGACGCGACGGCCCCGCACGTAGCTCGATGCCTCTGCATAAAGACGGAGGAGCTCGTCTTTGCCGTCTTCCAAGAGAACCCGGCAAAATTCGTCGGTTGCCAGGACCAGACTGCAGAACAGGTCCTCACGCGAATGAGACCGTCCCGAAACCAATCGGATGGACGTGGCGATCTCCGACAACTCCGGTGGGAAACACGTCTGGTTCACGTTGATTCCGATTCCCGCCACGAAGACGCCGTCGTGCAATTGCACCAGGATGCCGGCGCATTTCCGCCCCACCGCGATCACGTCGTTCGGCCAGCGCAAGTCGCACACCACGCCCGTGGCCTTCGCGATCGCATCCTGTGCCGAGAGCGCAAGTGCGAGCGCCAGCACTGGGACGGACTCCTGGGGTAGGGAAGTCCGGAGGATGAGAGACAGGTATAGGCCCGTTTCCCTTTCCGACATCCACGAGCGGCCGTGGCGTCCCTGCCCAGCGACTTGCTCCTCCGCGACGACGACCGTCCCGGACGGCGCACCTCCAACCGCCAGCCGGACAGCTTCCGTCATGGTGGACCCGACCGTGTCAAACCACAAGACTTGCCGTCCTGGCAGCCTGGCGCGAAGGCGGGCAAGATCGAGTGGCATTGTCAGTTCAGCTTCAGCCGGAAGTTGATATCCACGGCGACGGCTGAATGCGTGATGGCGCCGCAGGAGATGAAGTCGGCCCCAGTCTGCGCGTATGCCCTGACGTTTTCGAGATTGATGCCGCCCGACAGCTCGACTTCGGCGCGGCCGGCGATGAATTGGATGTGCTCGGCCACTTCCTCTAGTGTGAAATTGTCCAGCAGAATTCGCTTTGCTCCACAAGCCAATGCTTCTTCGAGTTCGGCGTGACTGTGGATCTCGATTTCAACCGAGAGGCCGGTGCGATACGCTCTCTCCAGGGCCGCCCGGACGCCCCCGGCGGCGGCGGTGTGGTTGTTCTTGATGAGCACCGCGTCAAACAGGCCCATTCGGTGGTTGCTGACGCCGCCCGCGGCGGCTGACATCTTTTCAAGGCGTCGCAGGCCAGGGGTCGTCTTACGGGTGTCCAGTATCCGGCACTTGGTGCCCGCGACTTCGTCCACGTACCGCCGCGCAGTCGTGGCGACACCGCTCAGCCGCTGAAGGAAGTTCAGCGCCACGCGCTCGCATTCGAGAAGCGTCCGGGCATTCCCCCGCGCGCACGCTATCTGCTGTCCTGGTTCGGCCCTTTGTCCGCTTGTCGTGGCCAGTGTGACGTCTTCGATACCGCCTCGCATCTGATAGATGAGCGGCAACAGTTCGGTTCCCGCCACGACCAGCGGTTCGCGAGCCACGAAGCACCCCTCGGCTTTACGGTCCGCCGGAACGCAGGCCTCTGACGTGATGTCGCCAGGGCCGATATCTTCCTCGAGCGCTCGCCATACGGTTTCGTGAATATCGGGATGCGTGATGTCAAAACTCATCAGGCCGGAAGTCCTTCCAGTGCAGAGCGGCTCTTCTCCAGTTGCGCTTCATAATCCGCCAGCTTCCTTCGAATGCCATCAACGACCGGTACTGGCGCGCGGCTGAGAAAGGTGTCATCGGCAAGCTGCCGCTTCGATCCGGCGATCACCTTCTCAAGTTGCTGGATCTCCTTCTCGAGCCTTTGCCGTTGGGCTTCGATTTGGACTGCCGGCGCTTGCAAGACGAGATCGAACTCCGGTGTCGAGCGAAGAATCCCGCCACCCCTCGGGGACATGCCCGGACGTAGTTCCAGCCTCACGTTAGCCAGCTTCTGAATGACGTCGATGTACTGGACGGCCAGTTCCAGAGTTTCTGTCCGCGAATACAACGTGCCGTCGAGTTGCTGCTTCGGGTCGGCTTTCATGTCCGCGCGAAGGTTGCGGGCCGCGGTGATGATTTCCTGGAGAATCTCCATCTCCTTCTCCGCTGTTTTGTCCGCCAGTGCGGGATCGGATTGCGGATATCCTGTAAGGGCGATCGAAACCGGCCGGCCGGCCTTGTCGGGAGTTAACCGCTGCCAAAGCTCCTCGGTCAGGAACGGCATCATAGGGTGCAGCAGACGCAGCGACATCTCGAAAACGCTCAGCACGTTACGCCAGTCATTGGTGAGGCCCGAGTTGTCTTGAAATCGCAGCTTCTTGATCTCGACGTACCAGTCGCAGAACTCGTGCCAGACGAACTGCCACAGGACCTGCGCCGCTTCGTGATATCGATACTGCTCGATTGCGCGGTTGGCCGCCTCCGCGCACCGGTTGAGGCGGCTGAAAATCCAGCGGTCTTCGAGCGTCTCGGCGGCGCCTGGTCCGCGTACCTCCGGTTCCACGCCGGAACGCTCCATGTTCAAGTACAGGAAGCGGGCGGCGTTCCAGATCTTGTTGGCGAACGCCCTTGAACTGACCATCCGCTCCTCGGTCAGGACGATGTCGGTGCCCGGAGCCGCCCCCAGCAGTAAGGAGAGCCGGACCGCGTCGGTTCCGAACTGCTCAGTGACTTCCAGCGGGTCGATTACGTTACCGCGCGTCTTGGACATCTTCTGCCGCTCGGCGTCGCGCACAAGGCCGTGGATGTAGACCTGGCGGAATGGAACGTCGCCCATGAACTCGAGGCCCATCATGATCATCCGTGCCACCCAGAAGAACAGGATGTCGAAACCGGTGATCAGCAAGGAAGTCGGATAGTATGTCCGCAGGTCGACGGTGTCGTCCGGCCACCCGAGCGTCGAGAACGGCCAGAGCGCGGAACTGAACCAGGTGTCGAGCACATCGGGGTCTTGCGTGAGCCAGCCGGAACCGCAGTGCACGCATGCTGTCGGGGTTTCGCGGGACACCGTAATGGCGCCACAATCGCCACAATACCAGGCCGGGATCCTGTGTCCCCACCAGAGTTGGCGCGAGATGCACCAGTCACGGATGTTGTACATCCACTCGTTGTACGTCTTGACCCAAGTCTCCGGTACGAACTGCACGCGCCCGTCTTCCACCGCCCGGATGGCGGGTTCGGCGAGTGGTTTCATTTTCACGAACCATTGGGTGGAGATGAGCGGTTCGACCACCGTCTTACAGCGCTGGCACTTCCCGATGGCGAAATGGTACGGCTCAATCTTCTCGATGAGACCGAGGTCGTCGAGGTCGGCCACGACTCGCAGGCGGGCCTCGAAGCGGTCCAGGCCGGCGTATCGACCCGCCTCGGCGGTCATTTTCCCGGTCTCGTCGATGACGCGAATCTTAGGCAGGTTATGGCGCTTGCCGGCCTCGAAATCGTTCGGGTCGTGAGCAGGAGTCACCTTGACGACGCCGGTGCCGAACTCGGGGTCTGCCAGTGTGTCCAGAATCACGGGAATTTCCCGGTCCATGAGGGGCAACTGCACCGTTCGGCCGTGCACATCCCCGTACCGCTCGTCTTTCGGGTTGATAGCGACCGCGGTATCGCCAAGCATCGTTTCGGGCCGGGTAGTGGCAACAACGAGGGCCCGGTCAGATCCATTTACCGGATAGCGGATGTGCCACAGGTTGCCCGCGGTTTCCTCCTTCACTACCTCGAGGTCAGAGAGGGCGGTATGACAGCGCGGGCACCAGTTCACCATGTACTCGCCGCGGTAGATGAGCCCTTTTTCGTACAGGCGAACGAAAACCTCACGAACTGCGCGGGAAAGGCCGGGATCCAGCGTGAAGCGCTCACGGCCCCAGTCGCAACTGACGCCGAGCCGGATCATCTGTCGCTTGATGGTATCGCCGTACTCCCGTTTCCAGGCCCACACGCGCCGCTCGAATTCCTCGCGGCCGAGCGTGCGCCGGTCCGTGCCCTCCTCGGCCAGTTTCCGCTCCACCACCATCTGCGTGGCGATACCCGCGTGATCGGTTCCGGGCAGCCAGAGCGTGTTCTCGCCCCGCATCCGGTGCCAGCGGATGGTGACGTCGATCTCGGTGTGTTCCAGCATGTGCCCCATGTGGAGCGAGCCGGTCACGTTCGGCGGGGGGATGACCAGAGCGAAAACGCGCTCCGAGGCTCCGGAGGGACGGAACACACCGGAATCGATCCACCACCGTGCCCAGTGCGGCTCAAACCGCTGGGGTTCATAGACTTTCTCGATTTGCATCCGGAAATTTCAATATATCACGTGAGTGCCGGCGGACCCTTCGTACGTGCAGACACACCTTCGGTATACGGGACAACCGGGAGTAGCCGCTGGTCGTCTATGGCATGGGTGGTTTGTTGAAGGCTGTGAATCCCTGGTAGATCCACATGCCGGCGATAACAAGCAGGAGCGCTGCGGACGTGAAGCCGAACCCTTTGGCCCAAGCCGCGATCCGCTCGACCTTGGAGATGATCTCCCGCTGCTCCCGTTCCTGTTTCGCCTCGACGGGATCGATGAAAAGCTGGTCCTCCTCCCGCATTCCAGCGAATGATTTCCAGATCAGCAGGGCGATGAAAACAACCGTGATGGCCGCCCAAACAATCAGCAGAATGGTGAGAGATGAAGCACCAAGCATGGATTTCCTCCTGGCCAGGTGTTTTCAGCCCTCATACTGGACCGAAAGTCAGTTCCTGTCAAGGGGGTAGCGGGAACCGGAGCCGCTGAGAGTCGACTGGAGGGGAAGGATGGGGGCAGGGCGCGCAGCCTGCCCCCGGGAGTGCTTACGCTGTGCGCATCGTCTCGGCCTTGGAGCCGGCCGTCTTTGATGTAATCGCCGCCTGGGCTGCCGCCAAACGGGCGATCGGCACACGGTACGGAGAGCACGAAACGTAGTCCATGCCCACCCGGTAGCAGAATTCGACCGAGCTCGGCTCGCCGCCGTGCTCGCCGCAGATGCCGACTTCGAGGTCCGGCCTCGCGCCACGGCCCAGCTTCACGGCCATGTCCACGAGCTTGCCGACGCCTTCCTGGTCCAGCACCGCAAACGGGTCCGCCTTGAAGATCTTCTTGTTCTCGTAGTCCTTCGAGAACTTGACATAATCGTCCCGAGACAGGCCCATTGTCGTCTGCGTGAGGTCGTTGGTGCCGAAGCTGAAGAACTCGGCTTCGCCAGCCACCCGGTCCGCCGTCAGCGCCGCGCGCGGAATCTCGATCATCGTTCCGATCATGTACTTCAGATTCTTCACGCCGGCCTTCTGAAGAACTTCCTGGGCTACGCGCTCCACGATCGCTTTCTGGTCGGCCAGTTCTTCGACGCTGCCGATCAGCGGAATCATGACCTCGGGGATCACGTTCACGCCCTTCTTTTTCACCTGTACAGCCGCTTCGAAGATCGCCCGCGCCTGCATCTCGGTGATCTCCGGATAGGTGATCCCCAGCCGGCAGCCCCGGTGTCCGAGCATCGGGTTGAACTCGTGCAACTGTTCGACCCGGTGAAGCAACGGCGGCAGGTTCTTTTTGAGCTCGCCGACCTTCATGCCGTACTTCTCCGCCATCTCCTTCTTCTCTTTGGTGGTGGCATGCGGCAGTTTGGCGATGTCCACCATTAGGTCCTCCCGCTTCGGCACGAACTCGTGCAGCGGCGGGTCCAGTGTACGGATTACCACCGGAAAGCCGTCCATCGCCTGGAACAGCCCCGCGAAGTCCTTGCGCTGAAGCGGCAACAGCTTGGCGAGCCCTTTCTTGCGCGTCTTCTCGTCCTCAGCACGGATCATCGCCTGCATGTGTTCGATGCGGCCCGGTCCGAAGAACATGTGCTCCGTGCGGCAGAGACCGATTCCCTCCGCCCCGAACTTCCGGGCGACCTTCGCGTCGCGTGGAATGTCCGCGTTGGCGCGCACGCCGAACTCGCCGCGGAACTCGTCCGCCCAGCCCATGAACTTCGCCAGTGCACCTGACGACGGATCGGGTTCAACCGTATTCGCCTGGCCGGCAAACACCTCGCCCGTCGTGCCGTCGATCGAAATCCAGTCGCCTTCTTTCAGAACCACGCTCACGCTCTGCACCGTGAGCAGCTTCGTGCGCTCGTTCACCTGAATCGACTCGGCGCCCGCCACGCACGGCGTGCCCATGCCGCGTGCAACCACGGCCGCGTGGCTCGTCATGCCGCCGCGCGATGTCAGGATGCCTTTCGCCACTTCCATGCCGTGGATGTCG
>JAEHDI010000759.1 GCA_016880505.1 Bryobacterales bacterium
GGCGCTGAAATCGGAGTTTCCCAAAGACATGGCTTCCGTTTCCCGAGATGAACGCTGGGTCGCCTATCAGTCCATACAGTCCGGTCAAACAGAGGTCTACGTGGCTGCGTATCCCAGTTTTTCCGGGGGACAACTAGTTTCTAAGGGCGGAGGTTGCCAGCCGCTGTGGAGAGCGGACGGCAAGGAACTCTTCTACCTCACGTTGAGCGGGAAGCTAGCGGCGGTCGAAGTGAAAGGGGGAACCACCCTCGAGACCAGTGCGCCTCAAGTCCTCTTTCAGCCTCCCGTGGTGGTGAGCAGGTTTCAGGCCGAGTACTGCGTCACCGGTGACGGCAAAAAGTTCATCTTCCGCGAGCCCGTCCCTGAGAGTTCGGCGCCGATCACAGTTGTGCTCAACTGGACCGCGGGGCTGAAGCACTGACCTATTGATTTCAGGCCCCGGAAGCAGCCCCGCCCAAGTCTACTTGCGGAACCACCGACCTGCGGCCGATTCCACCCGCGCCGGTGCGGACCGGGCAAACGTTTCGTCGGGTCTGCCCCCCTCACTCCCCGAACAAATTACCCCGCCCGAGGAGCCATTGGGGGTCGAGGCGGCGCTTCACATCCTTCATCGCCTCGATCTCCGCCAGCGTGTACTGGATCTCAAGCAGGTGCGCTTTCCGCTTGCCTAACCCATGCTCGGCGGATACAGTGCCGCCCATCGCGACGGCCTTCCGCGCGAAGTCGAGCATCAGGTCGCCCGCGCGGCGGAACTCGTCCTCGCTGGACGGCAGGATGTTCACGTGAACGTGCGCGTCGCCGATGTGCCCGAAAATCACGTACTGGCCCGCAAATCCGCTCTCCAGCCGCTCCCGGTAATAGCCGAGCATCTCGCGGTTCCGCTCCACCGGCACCGCGTAATCTGAGTTGACCTTCAGAAACCCGCGCCGCCGTACCGTGTCGTTCACTAACTCCGGCAGCGCATGCCGGAAGCGCCGGAACCGCTCTCGGTCGGCCGCACCCGCCGCGAACCAGGAATCGTCCGCAAGCGCACCGCACTCCTCCAGACGGTCCACCCAGCGGTCCATCTCGTAATCGTCCGGCGACGCCAGCTCCTGCTCAATCAGCAACGCCGCCCGAGCCACCGCTGGAGTATCCGGAAAACGTTCGCGCAGCAACGCAAGCGATCCGGCGTCGAAATACTCGATCATCCGCAGTCCCGCGCAGCTTCGCCACGCGTCCACCGCGTCGAGCGCGCCCGCGTCGTCGGGGAAAAACACGACCCCCGCGAGCAGTTCCTTTGGTTCCGGCAACAGACGCACTTCCGCCTCAACGATGACGCCGAGCGTGCCCTCCGATCCCGCGAACAGGTCGACCCAGTCCATCTTCGGGGCGAGGCGGAATCCGGCGGAGTGTTTCGTCGTCTGAGGAAGCGGCAGCGCGGGGATCGAAAAATCCACCTGCTGGCCGCGGCGCACGGCAAGCACACGCCCGTCCGCCAGCACGACACGCAGCGCGAGCACGTGCCGCCGCGTGTCGCCGTAACGGAAACTCCGCGAGCCGCTCGCGTTCGTCGCGATGGTGCCGCCGAGGAATGCGGACGTCTCGGTCGGGTCTGGCGGGTAGAACTGCCCGGTCCGCTCGGCCGCGGCATGAAGGTCCGCGAGCGTAACGCCGGCCCCGGCCAGCGCGCTGCCCGTCCGGATTTCGAGCCCGCTCAGCTTCTCGAGCGAAACCACCCAGCCGCCCCGGGCCACGCGGCCCCCGGTGATTCCCGTGCCTCCTCCGGCGATCGTGAGCGGTGTCGCGGAGCGGGCCGCCTCGCGCACC
>JAEHDI010000760.1 GCA_016880505.1 Bryobacterales bacterium
AATCCCTCACGCCCTCGGTCGGATAGCGGAGAGGCGGAAGGTCCGTCAACAATTGGGCAGCAATGGACTGCGGCCGGGTGCTCACCACCCAGTTTTTGAACGCCTCCGTTTCCGCTAGCCCAACAGAGCTATTGGCTGTTCTTGCCTTTCGCCCTTCGGCGGCGAAGAACCAGAACATCCGGTCTTTGATGATGGGCCCTCCGACAGTGCCCCCGAAAAGGCGGTAATTGGAGGAAGGTACGTCCTCTCGTGTGCTACGAAACGGCACCGCGTTGAATTGATCCTGCCGGAACGTGTAATGGGCAGAGCCGTGCATAACGTTAGTTCCGCCCTTGGTGATCAACTGGACTTGGGCCCCGCTCATGCTTCCCTGCTCGGCTGTGTACGCGCTGGTCGCAACATTCACCTCCTCCAGGGAATCCGGATTCGGAGAGAAACTCATCCCCCATTGGGGCCCGTCTCCATACCGGAACGAGAGGCCATCCACGGTGTAGTTTGTCTTGAACTCATTGCCGCCTGAAGAAAAATCGGGAGACTTCAGGGTGGAAAACTCGTCGCAGCAGTACCGGCCGCCGAGGCTTTCGAATTTTCCGGTGATCCCAGGGCTCGTGAGCACCAATGACACAGGCGTACGGCCCAGCAGCGGCAGGTTCTGCAGATCAGACGTCTTGATCACATCGTTGATCCTGACAGCTTGCGTTTCCACCTGCGGCCCTTGCCCGCTTACCGTGACGGACTCAGTCACCGCGCCCAGCTCAAGCGTGACATTCTGGCCGACTACCGTTCTCGCCGTGATGACGATCCCGCTCCGAATGGCCGTCTTGAATCCGGTGTGTTCCACGCTAATCCGGTAAGTGCCCACGAGCAGGTCCGGGATTCGGTAGTACCCGTCAGTTGCCGTGGCGGCGGATCGTGCTACGCCGGTTTCCTCGTTGGTGGCCGTGATCTTCGCCTCGGGCACACTCGCCCCGTTGGGATCCGAGATGTAACCCTGGAGGGTGCTGGTCACCTGGGCGCTCAGTTCAGCCGAGGCGATGAAGATGAATAAACAGATCAAAAGAGCGCCGTGAAGCCAACCACGCACCGCTACGCGCCGGCGCGCGCTCCCAGTCTCGATGGCGGTCCTCGATAGTGTTCGGCCAGAATCACGCAAATTCATGGATCCTCTCCTTGCGGCCGACTCCCGGCCAATCCCCTACCTCAGGATGGCCACACTACGACCGCCTGGCCCTCTTAGTTATCATACCTGTCAGATGTTGTCAATAGGTTTAGGTATTCGGGGCGAAAGACGGATCCACGGCCTGTAGCAGGGCCAATCAATACAACAGCTTGAGAGAGAACTGAATTTGGCGGGAAGTCCCCGCCGACCGGTTGATCATGCCGAAGCCGGGACCCAGCACTACGTTCGATGGCAGGCCGAAGTTCACCAGGTTCAGAATGTTGAAGAACTCGGCGCGGAATTGCAGTGTGACCACCTCTTGATTGCCGCGCCGGCCCAGCGGCGTATCCTTCATTAGAGACAGGTCGATCTGGTGGAACGCGGGCCCTCGGAAGGTGCTGCGACCCAGGCTCCCAAAACGCCCCTTGTGCGGGCCAGTGCCGCCTTCAACGCCAATGGGGATCGAGAAGAACGAGGCATTGTTTGCACCCCGGCCGAAGTAATCCTCCCGGACTTTGCGGTTGGTTGACGGCACGGGGTGACCCACCTGGTCGGGCCGGTCCGCGCCGCCCGATCCGGCGCCGGTCTGCTGGATACCCGAGTAAACGGAGAACGGCGATCCGCTGATGAGCGTAGTCAGATTGAAGAGTTGCCAGCCAGACGTCAACGGATGCCAGAAACCTCGCAAGGAGGGAAGCACCTGCACGAGGCTCATTGTCACAACGTGCGTGACGTCGAACGTGGAAAGGCCTTTTTCGGCGCGCGTGTTGTTCGGATTCTGGGGGAAGGTTTGTAGAACTGCGCCCGATGTCCCGCTGAGGAATCCTCCCAGAACCGCGCTGGTGTCGTCGATCGACTTGCCGAAGGAGTAATTGGCCTGGAAACCGAGACCGGCACGCGGTGAGGTCTTCGCGAAGCTCGTCTGAAGAGCGTGATACGTGGAATGGGAGCGGTTGGCCATGAGGTACTCGGGACCGAAGCCGCCGACGACACGCCCGCCGTCATCGAAGCGCGTGAATGGAGCAAAGACCGGATCAGCGCCGCCGTAGCCGTTTGGGAACAGCATCCCCGCGAGTTTCACCCCAACCGTGCCCACATAAGAGGCGCTGAATTTCAGGTCCCCGAATTCGTGGTCCAGCCCGGCGGTATCGGTTCCGATGTAACCGTTCCGGAAGTCGGGCGACATGCTGAATGTCGAGAGCGTATGGACCTGTTGCCCGGGAGTGACAGCCGCCAGGTCCTTGTTGAAGCGCTCGACATTCATCACCGTGTCGGGCACAGCATCAGTGGATCGGCCTGAGGCAAAAACTGGTTTGCCATCGGGAGTCAATACCGGCGGCAGATCGAACCGCGTGACGCTGTTTTCAAACCGCACGGGCGACCCGGGCGCCGCCGCAAGGTAGAAGCCAACGACGAATGGGGCGCCGCCGGTCAGCGCGTTAACTTGAAAGAGGTTGGGCACGATTGTCGTGATGGCGCTGGAGGCGCGCACCACAGTACGCTTTCCGGCCTGCCATTCGACGCCGAGCCGCGGACCCCAGCCGTTCCAATCCATGCCGTAGGGGGGCTGTGGGTTCACCAGTAACTTCTGCGTGGCCTGAGGGTCCCCGTAAGCGGCGCGATCGCCTCCAGGGTGAAGGAGATAGACACCCGAAGTCCGGTGCGTTGCCTCATGGATTCGCGTATTCACTTCATAACGGAGGCCGTAGTTCAGTTGCAGAGAATTGGCAGTTTTCCAGGTGTCCTGAAAGTAGAAGTTGTAGGATTCGCGGCGGATTCCGCTCAAGCCGATGCGTTCTCCCTGCGCAAACATCGGAGGGGCTACAGAGCCGCCGTAAGAAAACGGCGTTGCAGTCAGGAATCCACTCAAGCCATCCGGCAGCGGATCGCCAGCGGTGATGTTGTGCAGGCCGCTCCGGGATCGGATTTCCACCGGCGAGTAGACCTGTCCGCCTCCAAAAGTGTACTCCCCATTGGGGCTGATCCCGAACACGGTACTGTCGCGGTTCACCCGTACCTCAGCGCCCATCTTGAAGGTGTGCGGACCACGGATATAAGCCACGTTCTGCCGAAGTTGAAAGAGATTTCCCCACGCTCCTGAGACCGATCCGCCAGGGGCGTTGAACGCTTCATAAAGCCCATCGGCAAACTTAAGCGCGGGCTGCGTGTGGTTGATGGTCGGGAACAGCGGAGTGCTGCGTAAGAAGCCAAACGAAGACTCCAGGGTGAGCCGAGCCGTCACGTTGCGCGTGTACGTCAGCCCGAGATTGCGCTGGTGATCCAGAAAGCGCGTGGCGAAAGACGGGTCTATGGCAGTCTGGCTGGGGTTGGTCAACGGTCCCGTGACGTTATTGAGATTGAACCGGCCAAACAACTGAGCCTTGTTGGAGAACCGGTGATCGATCCGCACCGCAAATTGATCGGATACGGTCGAGACTCTTGACGAACTGGCATAGGTACGCGCGCCGTACGCTCCCTGGGGATCGTTCGGCAGCGGATAGCGGGCCAGCACCGGAGCGATCGACCGGTGGACGGGAACGAACAACGTATCGCCCGGAAAAGCAGTGGTGTTTATCCCCAGGCGCTCATCCGGCGTGGGTACGGCGAACACCTGCGTCGTGCCCAACACCTGGCGGAAACCCTGATACTCGGCGAAATAGAACGTCCGGTTCCGGCCATCGTATATGTGAGGCAGCACCAGTGGGCCTCCGTTGGTCAAACCGAACTCATTGCGGACGAATGGCGGGATGCGGCCGGGGTTGGCGGCGGATCGCCGGTCAAAGAAGTTACGCGCGTCGAGAGTAGCATTCCGGAAGAACTCGAAGATCGAGCCGTGCACCTGCGCGGAGCCGGACTTGGTGATAACTTCCGTGAAGCCGGCAGCGCCGTGACCGATTTCCGCCGGCAGGACCCCGGAGTTCGAACGTATCTCCTGGATGGCGTCGACGTTGAAATTGGAGAAGGTCGCTCCGCCCATTTCGGGATCGGTAGTGTCGATGCCGTCCATGGCGAAAACCGCAGTCGAGCCCCGTTGGCCGTTTACGGCAAACTGCTGCGTAAAGTTCGCCGCCCCGTTGGCATCGGTCATCGTACCGGCGGCGAGCAAGAGCAACTGGCTGAAGTCTCGCTTGTTGAGCGGCAGGCCGGTGACCTCGCGACTCGACAGCCGCTCCCCCCCGCTCCCTTTGGTGGCCGCTTCGGGCGATGTGGGTCGAAGGAGCAGGCCACTGCCGGGAGAAAGCTCAAGCCCGGTTTCCAGGCGGACTTCCGCGGTCACATCCAC
>JAEHDI010000088.1 GCA_016880505.1 Bryobacterales bacterium
GCTGGGTAAGGCGCTGCTGCCGCTGATGGAAGGCCGCCCCGCCGCGCTGGTGACGCTCACGTATCTAGGCGCCGAGCGCGTTGTCCCGAACTACAACACCATGGGGCTCGCCAAGGCGAGCCTGGAGGCGAGCGTGCGCTACCTCGCCGCGAACCTCGGCCCGAAGGGAATTCGCGTCAACGCAGTTTCGGCCGGCCCCATCAAGACCCTCGCCGCGAGCGGCATTTCCGGGTTCGGCAAGATCCTCAAATACGTCGCCGAGAACTCGCCGCTCCGGCGCAACGTCACGACCGAAGAAATCGGCAACGTGGCGGCGTTCCTCTTGTCCGATCTCGCCGCGGCGGTGACCGGGGAAATCGTATACGCCGACGCCGGTTTCAATACCGTAGTGGGGGGAATACCGGTGTCCGGAGAGCCAGCGCCGTAGGCGAAGGCGAAGTGAACCACTATCCCTTCCAGGCAGTCCGGCTCAATTCTTCTTTTCCAGCGCCGCCTTGTTGACTTCGACGCTCGCCTTGGCGCGCAGTCCATCGAGAAACGACTTGAACTCTTGCGTTCCGCTCGTTCGCCCCAGCTCGCTCTGAACGCTGCGTTGGCGCGCCTCGTCCGGCTCAACGTCGGCGACGCGGCTCACGCGGTAGATCACGTAGCCGTCCTTCGATTCCAGCCCTGCATACGCCGGCAGTTTCGCCGCGTCCACGCGAAATACCTGCGACAAGGATCCCGCATCGAGGTCCTGCGGCTGGTCTCGGCTGACGAGCTTGGTCGCGCCAAAGCGCGCGGCCGAAGCATTTCCCTTGCGCAGCTCTTCAAGGCGCTCCATCCCCTGTTTCCTGGAGAGCGCCAGGGCTTCCTGCTGCGCAAGCAGCTTGCCGATCTCGCCTTTCACTTCGTCGAACGGGCGCCGGGTTGCGGGTTTGTGACCTACCACCCGCGCGGAAACGAGCGTGCTCGGAGCCGTTTCGACGGCCTCGGTGTTACGCCCATTCTTCACTGAATCGTCTGCGAACAGCGCTGCGAGCAGCTTGGGGTGGCTCAGAGCCGCGACCGGCGCCGATTGCCGCGTGATCCCTTGAGCGTTCTGAATCGCGAGTCTGAATCTCTCGGCGGCCGGCGCCAGCGAGTCGGCTTGTTCGTACACCAGGTTGCTGAACGCTTCGGCCGCTTCGGCAAATCGCCTTCCAGCGCGCTGTTTTTTTAGCTCAAGCTCGATTTCGGGACGGGCTTGTTCCATGCTCTTCATTTTCCCCGCCTTAATGCTCGTTATCCTGATGATGTGGAAGCCGAAGTCCGATTCCACGAGATCGCTGATCTGATTGGGCTTGAGCCGGAACGCGGCATCTTCGAAGGGGCGAACCATCATGCCGCGCGCAAAGAATCCCAGATCGCCTCCCTGGGACGCCGAGCCCGGATCGTCGGAGCTCTTCTTCGCGTGGTCTGCGAAGCTCTCCGGAGACTTGCGTACCTGGGCGAGGATCTGCGCGGCGCGCTCCCGCGTCTTGGCCTTCTCCGATTCGCCGGCGCCGCTCTTGGACGCGATCAGGATGTGGCTTGCGCGCCGCTGCTCGGGCTCTCCGTACTTCGCACTGTTCGTTTGATAGTAGGCTTTGATCTCATCCGGTCCGATCTTTTCCGCGGCCAGAAGTGCATCCGTGCTCAGCACGACGTATTCGACCTGCACTTCCTCGGGCACCAGGAAGCGGGCGGGATTGCCCTCATAGAACGCACGGACCGCTTCTGGAGCGATCTTGACCCGGGCCAGCTGCGCACCGGCCTGAATTCGATGCTCGGCGACCTCCCGCTGCTGCGCCCGCAGCAGCGCAAACTGGCGGGCCGCCACCTTCGATGCCATCCCCGAGTCCGACACTGCACCGGAGATCTGCTGCACGAGGAGATCTCGTCGCAGCGCCGCGTCGAACGTTTCCGAGCTCATCCTCTCGTTTCGAAGCATCGAATCGTAGAGTTCACGCGAGAACTTTCCGCCCACCTGGAAGGCGGGGATGGACATCGTCGTCTCGATGAGCGTCTCGTTGGATACGTTGAAGTTATTCCGCACCGCATGCTGCATCAGCAGGCGCTGCGAGATCATGCCTTCGAGCAGCTCCATGCGTATTGCAGAGGAATCGAACATCGCCGGATCGAAATTCCTCCCGAGCATTGCGCGCAGGCGTTCTTGCTGCTGCCTCATCGCTTCGGCGAATTCCTGCTCGGATATTTTCTGCCCGGCAACTTCCGCCACGTCGCCGGCACGGACCCCTCCACGTTGGTAAGAGTCGATGCCCCAGAGCGCGAACGGCGGCACGATCACCAGCGCGAGCACGAACTGCAGAAGGCGTTTGTGGTGGGTGACGAAATCGAACATGGCATCTCTCGACGAAAAAAGGCGAACCGCCGTTCGTCTTCTCAAGAATTCTGGCGGAGCGGACGGGGCTCGAACCCGCGACCCCCGGCGTGACAGGCCGGTATTCTAACCAACTGAACTACCGCTCCAGGTCTTCATTAAAGTTCGTGGTGGGCGCTGAGAGGCTCGAACTCCCGACCTAATCCTTGTAAGGGATCCGCTCTACCAACTGAGCTAAGCGCCCGCTACCATCTTTCGAACTTCGAACGTTTGTCACAACGTTCAGAAGAGGCCGTATTCTACTGCGCCGTTTCTCCATTCTGCAAGGGCTTTTCGAAAAAAATGCTGATTTTCGCTAACGAGTCCGCCTGAAACGCGGCGCCCGCATTACCTGGGACGTAATCGCCGCGCTGCGTCGAACGCCGCAGAATAGGCCCGTCACAGCGACATCAACCATTTTAAGGAGCCCAGCATGGACAACGCCCACACTCTCGCAGAACGCTACCTCGCCGCCTGGAACGAACGCGACGCCAC
>JAEHDI010000761.1 GCA_016880505.1 Bryobacterales bacterium
CTGTGCTGCTGTATCTTGTTCGCGGCATGCCCACTCCCGGAGACATTTCAAACGCCTTGGCGCGGAGCGAGAACGTTTACGAGGTCTACACGCTGTCGCTCGGACACATGGGCGACCTGACTATCCGTTCGTTCGCCTACCTCCGTCTGCCGCTGGTGGTGGCGGGCATTGCGCTGCTCCTCGGAGCAGTTTGCTCCTGGCGCTGGAACGACAGGCGGGCGTTCCTTGGGCTGGCGCTCATGATGGTGCTGTTCGCTCACGCGGCCCGGATCGCAATGGTGACCTTCGACCCGTACCTCTCGTCGAGACCGCTTGCCGAAGCCCTCCGGCGCGCTCCGCAAGGCACCCTCATCGTCGACGACCAGTACTACGCGTTCTCCTCGGTGTTCTTCTATGCGGGACGCACCGCGCTGCTGCTCAACGGACGCGTGACGAATCTCGAGTACGGCTCCAACGCGCCCGGCGCGCCGGATGTGTTCATCGATGACGGGCGTTTCCGTGACCTCTGGGCCCGGAATGAGCGGTACTACCTGGTGGCCGGCCGGACGGCGCTGCCCAGAATCGAAAGACTCGCCGGCCGCGACGGTCTTCACAGGGTCGCGGAGAGCGGGGGTAAGCTCCTTCTGGCGAACCAGCCCATTCTGAGTTCCGAACTTCTACAATGAGATTCAGTCATGCGTGTCGCTATCGACGCCATTCCTCTGTTGTTGCGGAGCGCCGGCGTCAAGACATACCTATTCAACTGGATTGTGTCGCTGCGCCGTGTGGCTGGGGACGGCCGAGTAGTGACGTTCCCGTCCCTGGGTCCGCTGGTCAGCTACTCCCACGAGCGTTCCGTGCTTGGCCGGCTGCCCACGCTCGGCAGGCTGGCGTTGCTTCACGCGCGGAACTCTCTGCCATCGCCGTGGTTGGATTGGAGCGGGCCAAGCGCCGACGTTTTCCACGCTTCCCAGCAGTCCTGGAACCCACCCAGACGCGGCCGGGTTACGGCAACTCTTTACGACATGACCTGCTGGCTTGTCCCTGAGACTCACTCGCGCGCGAATGTCGCCGGAGCGCGTCACTTCGCCGAACGGGTGCTTTGCCGGGCAGACGGTCTGATTGCAATCTCTGAGAGCACCCGGCGGGACGCGCTCCGGATTCTCAACTTGCCGCCGGAAAAGGTCGAAGTCATTTATCCCGGCGTCTCGGATGCTTTCTTCCAGACGACGCCTGAATCGGCCGGCGCCGCCGCGGCAAAGTACGGACTTGAACGACCCTACGTGCTGTTTGTCGGCACGATCGAGCCGCGGAAGAACGTCGATCGCCTTCTGGACGCTTGGGCGGCTCTTGCTCCCTCCGTCCGCTCCGAATTCGATCTCGTCCTCGCCGGACCCCTCGGGTGGGCAGAACCGTCGACGGTCGCGCGGCTGCAATCCCCATCCGCTTCTGTGCGCTATCTCGGTTACGTGCCTGAGGAAGACCTGCCCGGCCTCACGCGCGGGGCCTCCGTCTTCGTGTATCCATCCCTCTACGAAGGCTTTGGACTCCCGATAGGTCAGGCGATGGCCGCCGGCGTGCCCGTGGTGACCTCGAACGTCTCCTCGATGCCGGAAGCCGCCGGGGAAGCGGCCTTGCTCGCGGATCCGTCGAGCACGCAGGAGATCGCTGGCGCCATCGAGACGCTGCTGCTCTCCGAGAGCCTGCGGACTCAGCTTTCCGCCCACGGCCTCCGGCTTGCAGAGCGCTACCGGTGGGAGCATTGCGCTGCCGTATCATGGCGGTTCTTTGAGCGAGTGTGCGCATGATCCGGCGGATGCTGAAAGAACTGCTGGGTAGTACAGACAGTGTCGGCGTGCCCGCCACCAAACTCGGGGAACTCCAGGCCAACTGGAACCGCTTCGGCATCGACAATCCCTTCTCATACATCCTTACGCAAGCCGAAGGGGAGGAGCCTTGGCGAGAGGACGATTTCTTTCGGACCGGAGAGGAAGAGATCGCGCGGGTTCTCGGACGTTCCGCGGGCCTCGGCCTGCCCAAGACCAGCCATCGCGCCCTCGACTTCGGCTGCGGAGTGGGCCGGCTCACCCAGGCTCTCTGCCGCCACTTTGACCAGTGCGATGGCGTCGACATCGCACCGTCGATGATCGGGCTTGCCGAACAACACAACCGTCACGGCGCGCGCTGCCGTTACCACCTCAACGACTCGCCCGATCTGCGGCGGTTCGAGAACGCTTCATTCGACTTCGTCTACTCCGGCCGCGTCCTGCAACACATGCGTCCGCGTTACGCCCGTGCGTACATCCGCGAATTCCTGCGGGTGCTCGCGCCCGGAGGGCTGCTGGTTTTCCAGATCCCGAGCGAACTCGACACCGCCTATTGGGACGATCGTGCGGTAGGCACGGCCTTGCGAAGTGCTCGGCCGCTTCCCAATGAGGCCTTTCGAGCCCAGCTCACCGTCCAAGACGGCTCTCTCGAGTTCGATGCGCTAGCAGAGGCTGACGTGCACGCGCGCGTCCGGAACCGGAGCACCGTGACGTGGCCCGGCGGAACGACCCCTGGCGGTAGATACCAGATCAATCTGGGCAACCACTGGCTGGACGAGTCCGGAAGAATGTTGAATCGGGATGACGCACGCTCGCCCCTGCCGGCGGATCTCGCGCCTGGAGGGGAAGCCGAGCTCAAGTTGCGCGTCCGCCTTCCACGGGAGCCCGGAGACTACATCCTCGAGCTCGACATGGTGCAGGAAATGTACGCCTGGTTCGCCGACCGAGGTTCCCAAACTGCCCGAGTCGCCGTCCGGAAAAACGAGCGAAGGCCACCACCTCCGTCGCTGATGGAGATGCACATGATCGATCGCGAAAAGGTGTTGGCGCTCGTGGCTCGCTCGGCCGGCCGCGTGGTCGATTGCGTCGAGGACCGCGGAATCGCGCCGGGTTGGATCAGCTACGTCTACTATGTCACCCGAGGGTCCGATGTTTCCGCCCGACGGCACAATCTCTGTTAGGATCGGCAGATTATGAGCGCGCCGGTTCCCGAACAGCCGGGCGTGGAACTGCGAGAGGTCGCCCGCCGGCGTCTGAAGGACCAGCCTCCCCAAGGCTCGCCTGTGGACTACGGCTTGCTGGCCGCGACCTTCCGCTCAGAGCCTGGCATGGACCCGCACGGTTTGGGCCGGCTTTTGGCTGAGATTGCGCAGAATGGGGGCATCTATCCTCCGCGGCCTCCGACTTTCCGCGGCCGCTTGGGTCGTGTTCTGATCGATGTCGAGTGCCGCGTCCTGTGGTGGCTGGTGCGGGCGATTTCGCGGCGGGACGAGGCCTGGCGTGCTGCCTACGAGATGATGGTCGCTCTCCACGAGAAGCAGGTGGAATCGCGGCTCGAAGCTCTCCGGCGCATTTCCGAGCTCGAGGCGCGCATCTCCGTCCTCGAGAAGACAACGTCACGGATGAAGCCGGAGGATCACGGAGTTTGAACGGGACTGCCGTCGATCAATTCACCTTGGCGGTCCACGATGGAGACGCCGTCGGCAACGAAATCGTCACTCTCGTGGCGATGCTCCGTGCCCGCCATCTTTCCTCGGCGGTTTACGCCGAGATCCCATCCCGGACAGCCGGTGTTTACATCCAACCGTGGAGTGAGTATCACGGTCGCGAAGCCGACATCCTCATCGTTCACTATGCAGTCTTCTCGAATCTCTTCGGCCGGGTCTTCGCTGCGCCCTCACGCAAGGTTCTGCTCTATCACAATGTCACACCCCCGGCTTTTTTCGAGGGCCTGCCAGGAGACCTGCGGGACAGAGTTCTGGCGGCCCAGGATGAGCTGCCCCGCTACCGCGGCAGTGTGGAAATTGCACTCGCCCACTCCGAATTCAGCGCGCAGGAGTTGACCGATGCCGGGTTCCCGAACGTCCGCGTGTTTCCCTACGTGCCCACACACCGGCTCTACGAGATTCCGCCGGACAAGTCTGTCCTGAGACAGTACCGTGGCGACGGGCTCGTGAACCTGCTGGTGGTCGGGCGAATCGCCCCGAACAAGTGCATCGAGGACTGCATCCTGGCGTTTCACTATTTCCACAACCGGATCGAACCCCGAAGCAGGCTCTTCGTCGCGGGCAGCTCGGCAGGCACGGAGTACTACCTCACGCGATTGAAGCGGCTGGTGACACGGCTCGGCCTCCATGGCAGCGTCATCTTCACCGGCCGTGTGAGCCAGGCGGAGCTCAACACGTACTACCGTCTGGCCGACGCATTTCTGACAATGAGCGAACACGAGGGGTTCTGCGTGCCGTTGATCGAAGCGATGGTCTTCGACGTCCCCGTCCTCGCGTACGCCTCCTGCGCGGTGCCTGAGACGCTGCGCGGGGCCGGGATCCTGTTTCCGGAGAAGAACCATCCCGAGATCGCCGAAGCGATCGGCGTGGTGGTGTCGGATCCGGCATGGAAAGAGAAAATCCTTCGCGCCCAGCGCGAAGCGGTCGCGTTCTATTCCTCCGATGCGGCCGAAGGCCGTCTGTCCGATCTGCTGGAGTCGCTGGGAGTCTGAGCCGCTCTGCGAGCGATCACTTCACGGTAGAAATCCAGCATCCGACCGGCCATCTTCCACGCGGAGAATTCTGCCCGGTATCGTCCGTACCCGGCTTGGCCAAGGGTTCTCCGGTACTCGTCGTCGCGGAGCAGCCGAATGATCGCGGCGGCGAGCGCCTCGGGATCGTCCGGCGGCACCAGCAGACCCGTCTCCTCGTGGCGGACCACCTCGGGGATCCCGCCCGCCGTCGTCCCGATCACCGCTTTGCCGCGCGCCATCGCCTCGACGTAGATCAGGCCGAACGATTCATACCGTGACGGCGCCACCAACAGATCGCATGCCTCGTACATTGAGTCCACAGTCTGGGACGGAACCACTCCGTGAAACCGCACCCGGCGTCTCAGCGAGCGATGCGCCTGCCGCCAGCGCATCGCCAGCGAACTGGCGCCCATCACATCCTTGCCAACGATGTCGAATTCCGCTTCGGGAACGGCCTCGAGCACCCTCGGAATCGCTTCGAGCAGCACTCCGATTCCCTTTCTCGGCTCCAGCCGCCCGACAAACAGAACTTTCTTCGTCCTGTCCTCTCGCGCCGCCGGGCGAACAGCGGGGATCTCCAGGCCGAGGGGAATGACAGCCGTGAGAACCGGCCGGCGTCTGTAGCGGCTGAATACGGACTGCGCAACCTCCCGGGTACTGGTGACCACGCCGTTAGCCAACAGGCTCTGCCGCTCCTCGAGTTCCGTGCACAGCCACCGGTCGGCGTTCTCCTCCCACTCCTGCGTCTCCATGACGTGAAGCAGGGATGAATGAACGTGGATCACAACGGGGATTCTCCCATCCAGCGCGGCGACAAGTCCCTCGTAGTTCCAGGAAGATGCCTCGACGATGTCGAGGCCGTCCCGTTCATCCAGTTCACGGATCTTCCGCCATACGGCGTTCGCGTAATCAAGGTTTTCGGCCGTAGCAGGGAATTCGGACCCGATACCGAGTCTTCCAGAGAGATTGCCCGGCGTCACTTCGTGCCGCCAGATCCCCTCGGAAAGCACGGAGCGTTCCTCCTCTCCTCGGCTGATGACATGCACGTCGCAACCCTGCTCGAACAGCGCCTTGGAGAGCGTGAACGTGTACATGGCGATGCCGTCCGGTGACCGCTCCGGCGTTGACTGGCTTAGCAGGCATACCCGCAACCGGCGCGCCGGCGTGCAGGGATACGCATGGATGGCAGACGTCTCCGCCTCCGGCAGACTCGTGTGTGCCACCGCCGGCCGATTCCAGCCCTTCCACAGTCCAGCGGCAATTCCGCGCAGACATTGGCTCTGGAACCGAAGCAGTTGGCGGCCGCTGATCAGTCCCCGCCCCCACCAGCGCAGATTGACCAGCACTCGTAAATCTATGAGCCGCCACGCAATTCGCGCGGCCGCCCAGACGCGCGACGTGGAGGCATTCTTCAGCGCCCCATACGCGTGATACTGGCACATAACGAACCAGTTGTAATCAAAGAGGTTCTCTCGCACCGCAGACCGCGCCGATTCATGGCACACGACTGCGCCAGGCCGGTGAACGACGTTGTAACCCGCAAGGTCCATCCGCTGCACGACGTCGCACTCGTCGTACATGTAGGCGATCTCTTCGTCGAAGCCCCCGATCCGTTCCAACGCCCTGCGCCGGAACATGCAGCAGGTGCCCATGACAGTGTTCAGCCTCCCGTTCCTTCGCCTTGGAAACGGGCCCGGCTCCGGCCGATTGAGATCGAGCAGGCCGTACTGGTCGAGAATTCCGTTACGCCACTCTATGCTGCCATCGCCCATGCGGTAGACCATCCCGCCAGCGGCACCGACTTCCGGATCGTCGAAGGCGGGCACGAGGTTGGCCAGCCAGCCGGGATCCGGAACGGCATCGTCGTCAGTGAACGCAATCAGCTCTCCGCGGCAGTGCGCTATGCCCACGTTTCGCGAGACGCCGAGGATTCGAGTCTCCGTCGCCGCGATGGTGATTGCGTCGCCGAAGTGCGCCAGCACATCGGCGGTCCGATCGGTGCACGGACCTTGAACGACCACGACTTCGAAGTTCCGGTAGGTCTGTTTCGCAAGAGCGTCGAGGCACCGGCGCAAGTGCCCCGCGCGGTTGTACGTGTTGATGACGACACTGACGGGGGACCCGCCGAACAGGTCGGAGCGTACTGTTTCCTCGGCGCTCACTGCTGTTGTGGCGGAGAGCCGGCCTTGGCCGTCCGCCGCGTTTCCCGTTCCAACCGGTCGAGCCGCTCCGCGATGCGCTCCTGCGATTGCGCGATTGCATGCAAACAGAGCAGCATCGTCTCCGCGCTGTCCGCGGCCTGTTGCGCGTGTGCCTGGATGGAGCGGGTGTACCACGGGAGCAGCCGGTGGATCGCCTTCATGATGAGGTCGATCGGCAGCGGATAGCCCTCCGGAACAAGGCCCACGCGACTCGCTCGCCGGCGCAGCTCCCGGACGCCCACAGACAGTTCGGCTAGAAGCACATTGGACGCCGCTTTGTCCGCGCCCGCCTGTTGCTCCTGTCCCTCCGGCACCGGGAGATTCAGCA
Organism: Bryobacterales bacterium; assembly: GCA_016880505.1. Taxonomy (GTDB): domain Bacteria; phylum Acidobacteriota; class Terriglobia; order Bryobacterales; family Bryobacteraceae; genus JAEHDI01. Next base: position 7,075 of record JAEHDI010000761.1, read on the forward strand.
TCAGCCGGATCTGCCCGAGAATGTCGTCTGCGTTCACGTGTCGCTAAAGGGTACCACGGCTCCGCTCATCGCTTGCCGGCACCTGTCCTCATGGACTGATACTCGTCGAGAACCTCCGTGACCAGTCCCTCCCGAATCACCCGTCCATGGTCCAGCCAGATCGCGCGAGTACAAAGCTGTCGCAGCGTCTCCGGGACGTGGGACGCACAGATCAAAATGCGGCCGGCCCGTTTCAGTTCCAGGATCCCGTCCATGCACTTCCGCTGGAATGCCTGGTCCCCTACGGCCAGCACCTCGTCGATCAGCAGAATATCGGGCTGTACGGTCATGGCCACCGAGAATGCCAGCCGCATGATCATACCGGCCGAATACGTCCGCAACGGCTCGTCGATAAAATCGC
>JAEHDI010000089.1 GCA_016880505.1 Bryobacterales bacterium
GCCGCGCAGAATCGTGCGTGAAAGCACCCACGACACAATCAGCGTGAAGACCACCCCGATCAGCACCACTCCGGTGACCGCCGCCGCGGCGGCGAACGAGGCGAAAGCCGGCTGGAATTGCGCCGCGACGAAAATCGTTGCCAGCATGATCAGCGTGGGCCAGCGTCCGTTGCAGGGCACGAAATTATTGGTCAGGATCGCAATCAGGCGCTCGCGCGGGCTGTCGATGATGCGCGCAGCCACGACTCCCGCGGCGTTGCAGCCGAAGCCCATCGCCATTGTGAGGGACTGTTTTCCGTGAGCGCCGGCGCGGCGGAACAGCCAATCCATGTTGAAGGCGACCCTCGGCAGGTAGCCGAGATCCTCGAGAATCGTGAACATCGGGAAGAAGATCGCCATCGGCGGCAGCATCACGCTGATCACCCAGGCGAGGCCCCGGTACACGCCGTTCCACAAGAACCCTGTAAGCCACCAGGGAGAGCCTAGCCCCTGGAACAGCTCCGCCCCGCGCTTCTCGAGTGCGAAAAGGACCGTCGCGATCGCCTGCGAGGGATAGTTCGCACCGATGATGGTGATCCAGAACGTGGTGCCGATCAGGAGCATCATCAATGGAATGCCGAAAATCGGGGAGGTCACAAGCCGGTCGATCCGCTGATCGAGGTCCCACTTTCGCTCCTGGCCGGACTTCACCGCACGGTTCGCGATGCGATCCGCCTCGGCGTAGAGCGACTCTACCATGCGGTCGCGAAAATCGCCGGAGAGCGCGCTGCGAAGCTCGTCCGCTCTTGCCAGTACTCCCTGTGAGACATTCATGCCGGCGCTCATTGCCTTCCCTCGATTGACATCAGGCTGCTGCGCCGGTCGAGCGGCTGTCCTTGCGTTGCCGCCAGCTCGGACAGTTCGCCGGAAACCAGAGCCTCGCGAATCCGGTGATCGCCGTCGAGCAGGCGGTAGGCGACCCAGGGTGCGTTTGGAACCCCCGGCACCGCCTGCAGAATCAGCGGCGCAAGTTCGTCTATGGCCTGTTGAAGCTCCGGGTGATGTTTCGGGCGGAACGGGCTGGTCTTGATCTCACCCTGGATGACACCCGCGACCGTGCTGACCAGTTCGTGCAGACCCTCCTTTGTCCGCGCGACAGTCGGCACGGCCGGCACCCCCAAGTCCCGCGCCAGGCTGCGGACATCGACGTCGAGCCCCTTCCGCCGCGCTTCGTCCATCAGATTGACGCAAACGACTACCTTGTCGGTGATCTCGAGCACCTGGAGGACCAGGTTCAGGTTGCGTTCGAGAGCAGTCGCGTCGACGACGACGATCGTACAGTCCGGCTGGCCGAAGAGGACGAAATTCCGGCTGACCTCCTCGTCCGGTGATCCCGATAACAACGAGTACGTGCCAGGCAGGTCGACGAGCTTGTAGCGAAGTCCGTTGAACACGTAGCCACCCTCGGCGCGGGAAACCGTCTTGCCTGGCCAGTTGCCGACGTGCTGCTTCAGACCCGTCAGCGCGTTGAAGACCGAGGACTTCCCGGTATTCGGATTGCCCGCCAGCGCGACCAGCCGGTCATACTTTGTCAGGCTGATGCCCATCTGCGCGAGTTGCGCGTGGGCCGGACAGGTGTCGCAATCGTGGCCGGGGAGATTCATGATGCGCGCACCTCCTTCTCCGTGTTGGCGTGCTTCCTGACCCAAATCTTCGATGCCTGCTCCTTTCGCAGGGCGATCGTGGTGCCGCGCACCCGGTAGGCCAGCGGATCGCCGAATGCGTTAGTCAGGTGAGCGGTGACGCGAGAGCCTGCCGTCAGCCCGAGGTCCAGAAGCCGGCGGCGGGTAAAGCCGCGAAGCTCCTGATCGAGAAGCGCCACTTCGCCCGCCTCGCCCGGTACCAGATCCGACAGCCGCGCCAGCGACTCGCGGCGGGCGGCCGTCTGCACCGGCTGGGTCACCTGGATGTTACCCGCAACAAGCGAGCTGAGCGTGTGCTCTTTTTCCCCGTCGGTGATCGTGAACTGGTCCGGCGAGCGCCGGCGGATCTCAACTACCGAGCCCGGCCGGAGACCGAGATCGGTGATCTTCCGAAAGACCGCCACCGGTTCATCTTCGACGTGAGCGATCTGTGCCGGCGTGTTCTCAGGCCATTCGGTCAACGGCCGGGCCTCGAGAGATGCGATCTCGCCGGAAGCGGTCGGAATGGGATCGCCATGTGGATCCCGGCGGGGGTGGCCAAGATACGCGTCCAGTTCATCGATCTGCTTCGATGTGAACTTGTGCTCGGCGCGTTCGGCGCTCTTGTGCACTTCTGCCATGGGCATGCGCGCCTCATTGGCGAGCCAGGTCTCCCAAAGCCGATGAGCGCGGACCACTTGGAGCGCCCACCGTTCGCCTTCGGCGGTGAGTTGTACCCGGCCGGCGTCGGAGCGAACAAGACCGGCCGATTCGGTTCGCGCGACCAGCCGGTAAATCTTTTGGGCCGGCAGATTGAGTTGACCGGCGATGGATTCGACGCTGGCTTCACGCCCCTCGTGCCGCCGCGTAAGAATGTGCTTTAGAACGTCTTCCAGCAGCGCCCGGGAGTGCAATTCGCGACGCTTTGACAGTTCTCGCCTGATCCCTGGCCCCGGCCAGAGGAAGACTGCGGCGGGGGCCAGGCAAATCACGAGTATGGCCACTCCGATGGACAAGTTGGCGAACATAGACGCGTTCTACTTAACCCAGGTTAACCATTCCCAGTATAGCAGGGTTATGCACCCCGCTTTCCCGCCGAGCCGGCTTGAATCAGCTTCTCGGCGTGCTTCAGAGCCTCCGGGGTGAGTTTCTCGCCACTGAGCATACGGCCGACCTCGCGCGTGCGGGACTCTCCGGTCAGCTCCAGAATCGTCGCCACGGTCCGGCCGCTCGCCTCCTTCTTCTCGACGTAGTAGTGATGGTCGGCGAAAGCCGCGATCTGGGGCAGGTGGGTGACGCACAGAACCTGGCTGGACGCGGCAAGATCCTTCAGACGGCGGCCGACGACCTCGGCCGCACGACCCCCGATGCCCGCGTCCACTTCGTCGAAGACGAGCGTACGCGGCGCTCCCTCCCCTTTGGTGGTCTTCCCGGCGCCCGCAGCCACGCACGTTTTTAGCGCAAGGGCGATGCGGGAAATCTCACCGCCGGAGGCGACTTTCTCAAGTGTCCGCGGCTCCTCGCCGACGTTCGGAGAGACCAGGAAGCAGACTTCGTCCACGCCACGTTCCGACCATGCCGCAGGTCCGACGCGAACGCGGAACGCCGTGCGCTCCATGGCCAGCGATGACAGCTCCGTCTCCACACGCTTCTCAAGCTTGCGTGCGGCGTCTTTCCTGCGATCGCTCAACCGCGCCGCCGCCGCTTCATACGCCGCGGCAAGGCTTCGCAGTTCCTCGTTGAGCGCTGCCCGCCGGCTCTCCGTGTTCTCGAGTGCGGCCAACTGCCCGCGGACCTCTTCGAGGTAGGCGAGCACCTGTTCGGTTGTTTGCCCATATTTGCGTTTGAGTTTTTCAATCGCTGCCAGTCGGGTCTCGACCTCCTCGAGCCGGCCAGGGCTTCCTTCGAGATGCGACAGGTAGTCTCGCAAGGAGTAGGCGGCCTCCTCGACGGCAAATTCGGCGGATTTCAGGCTTTCACCGAGCGTCGCGAGCGACGGATCGATGCGAGCGAGTTCGTCGAGCCTGCGCGCCGCATGCCGCATCCGCGCGATCGCCGACTCGGGCGACTCGTATAGTGCCTCGTAGGCCGATGCAGCGTTCTCCTCGAGCTTGGCAAAGTTCAGCAGTCGCCGCCGTTCGCTTTCAAGTTCAGCGTCTTCGCCGGGTTTGGGTGAAGCCTCCTCAATCTCGCGCCGCTGGAAGCCCCAGAGGTCCGCGAGGCGGAGCTTTTCCTGTTCGTTGCGCTCCAACTCGTCAAGTTCCCGCCGGCAGGAGCGCCAGCGGAGGTACAAATCCGCCACCTCGGCGACGAGATCGGCCGAGCCGGCGAAGGCGTCCAGCATCTCAACTTGCGCTTCCGCGTCGAAAAGACGCTGCTGCTCGTGCTGGCCGTGGATGTCGCCGAGGTGCGGCGCGAGTTCGCGAAGCAGCGAGGCAGTAACCGGACGGCTGCCGGCGAATGCCCGGGATTTACCACCCGCCAGGATTTCGCGCTCAATGAGTAGCTCGCCGTCTTCGATTTCGACTCCGGCGGCTTCGAGCACCTGCCGGAGCCTTCTGCACACGCCGACTTCGAAGATGCCGGAGATGTGCGCCCGTTCGGCGCCGGTCCGCACCATGTCTCCGGCGGCGCGCCCTCCGAGCAGTAGGCCGAGCGCGTCGACCACGATTGACTTGCCGCTGCCGGTCTCGCCGGTAAGGAGGTTGAGTCCCGGATGAAAGCGCACCCGCAACCGCTCGATGACCGCGTAATTCTCGACAACCAACTCGACGAGCATCCGAGGGCATTATAAGGGAATGCGGGCGCCGGAAGAAAAAAACAAAATAGACCATCTTTGTTGTAATGCCGGTGACGCGAACGAACGGCGCGTGCATTATCATGGTCTTTTGAGAAAGGAGAGGTGTTGACGATACTCTCAAGCGCCGCCGCTTTCTGGATTCAGGTGAGCATCTTGGATCTCGTGATGCGCACCAGTCTGATTAGCAAGGCCGTTCTGGTCATTCTGCTGGTGTTCTCCGTCGTTTCGTGGGCGGTGATCTTCTCGAAGTGGAATGTCTTCCGGCAGGCGAGAACCTCGAACGTTCGCTTTCTCCGGGCGTTCCGCAAGGCCAACGGACTGGAGGCTGTTGCGCTTGCGAGCGAGCAGTTTCGCCAGTCTCCGTTGGTAGCGCTGTTCGAGTTCGGCTACGAAGAGGTTGAGCGCCAGGTGAAGGCTCGCGGGACGCTCGGAAACAAACTAGCCCTCGAGCGCTCGCTCCAGCTTGGAACCAGCGAGGAACTGACTAAACTGGAGCGCAACATGAACTGGCTGGCTACCACGGCTTCCGTCTCGCCATTTATCGGTCTGTTCGGCACCGTGCTCGGCATTATCGACGCGTTTCATTCCATCGGCCAGGCAGGCGCATCCAGCCTGCGCGCGGTCGCGCCCGGCATCTCCGACGCACTCGTCGCCACGGCAATGGGTCTCGCGGCCGCCATTCCAGCCGCCGTTTTCTACAACCACTTCGGCCACGTGATCCGGGAGATGGGCGCTCGCATGGATGACTTCTCCCTCGAGTTTATGAACCTGGCTGAGCGTAACTTCGAGGATTGACGAATGGCCTTATCCGCGAACTCCTCCAACGGCGGCCAGTACATCGGACGCAGGCGCTTCCGTGGGGCCGGATCGCTGTCGGAAATCAACATTGTCCCACTCGTCGACGTCGTGCTCGTGCTGCTTATTATCTTCATGCTGACCGCGCACGTGATGGAGTTTGGCCTCGAGGTGGAGGTCCCGAAGGTCCGTCAGGTCAAAGACAGCGCCGATGAGCTCCCGGTAGTGACAATGACCCGTGACGGACGGTTGTATCTCAATGAGCAACCGGTCAACATCAACGAGCTGGCGGCGGCTGTTCGGAAACGCTTTGGAGAGGGTCAGGCTGTCTACCTGCGGGCGGACAAAGGCACGGTGTGGGATCCGATCGCCCAGGTACTGAGCGCGCTCGGCGAAGCTGGGGTCAAGGTGAACGCAGTTACCCAGCCGGTCGATGAGGCAGAGCGGAAGCGGTAAAATTAAAGTCAGTTAATCGTTGTTACGGTGATTAAATGACGTCCCACGTCGACATCCTGGAGGGGCAAGAGTCGCTGCGAAGGCCGCTCGGTGTGTCGACGATCTTACATGCAGCTCTCATCGCCGGCCTTGCTTTGCAGGGACTGATCCCGCGGCGGGCGCCCGAGTCGTGGGGGCATCCGGATTCGCTTGGCGGAAGTGCGGTCGGCATAACGCCGGTGAGCCAGATTCCTCTGCCGTCCCGGGGGGGGGTGCCAAACCCGCTCGCCAACGACACCGAATCCAGCGTGCCTGAGCCTCCGGCCGCGAAGGTGGAGACGGTGAAGGCGCCGGAACCCGATCCGGCCGCGGTGGCGATTAAGGGACGCGCGCCGAAACGGCCGGCCAGAAAGACGCAAAGCCGCCGGTCGGGCCTGGCCACCGAGACCGGTCCGGAGCAGGTCTACAGCAGCACGGGCCGCGGGCTCTCCTCGCCGCTGGTCGGACGCACGGGTTCGGGCGGCGTTGGCATCGGAACCGGAGGGGCGTTCGGCAACCGTTTCGGATACTATCGTGATCTTCTCGAGCAGAAAGTCGCCCAGAAATGGCGCACGGACGACGTAGACCCCAGGCTGCAAACCGCGCCTCCCGCCATCGTTACGTTCGTCATTTATCGCAATGGTTCGACAACCGACGTGCGGCTGGAGCAGTCGAGCGGCAACCGTGCGCTCGACTACTCGGCGCTGCGGGCGATTTATGAAGCAAGTCCGTTCCCGCCGCTGCCGACGGGTTACGAGCGGAATGATGCGAGAATCGAATTCTGGTTTCAATTGAGGCGATGAAAACACGATACCTGACGGCCACTGCTTGTGCGCTGGGCATTGCGCTTGTTGTGGCCGCCCAGCAAAGCGACATTCTGATCAAGATCACGAAGGGGGAGCGCGCGGCAATCGCGGTGCCGGACCTCCGCGGCTCGGGCGGCGCGCAACCCTTCATGGGTGCCTTTAACGAGACGCTTTATGCCGACCTGGAAACTTCGGGCCTGTTCCGCATGGTCCCGAAGACGATGTACCCGATCGAGGTCCCCCAGCGTCCGCAGGATTTCCGGAAGCCGGCGGAACCGGCCAAGCCTGCACGTGGCCAGCAGCCGTCTCCGCCGGCGGCGACGGGCCTGTGGCTGGCGGATTGGGCCGGGCCGCCCACCAATGCGACCTACCTCACGGTGGGGTACGCGGGCGTGCAGGGCAACCGTCTTGTGCTCTTCGGCTGGCTCTACAGCGTCACGCAGCAGGACCTCAACAACGCCCAGGTGTTCGGCAAGATCTACTTCGGGACGATGGACGAGGCAGGAGCACGCAAGGTAGCCCACGAGTTCGCCGCCGACATCATGGCCCAGTTCGGCTAC
>JAEHDI010000762.1 GCA_016880505.1 Bryobacterales bacterium
CGTGCTGTCGTATTCCAACTCGAACTCGACGCCGTCGATGTCACCACCGCCCGCGTTCGTTTCCCACGCGCCCTCCTTTTCGACCTCCCCCGCTTCGAGCAAGACGCCGGTGCTATTTCGGACCTTCAGCCTGTCGTCGGCAGGCTCCGGCTTCACCCAGTAGTGCTGAGCCTGCGCTGCATCGTGACCCCAGGAGATGAGCACCTTCAGGCTGGCGGTTCGCTCGGCGCCCACAGCGGAGACCAGCAGGAGTAACGGAAAAACGGGGAGAAGTCTCATCGCCCCTCCTCCACCGCGAGCCGCTTCAGCCGCTCGGGATCGCCCCATACGGATTTCGTGTTGGCGAGAATCTCGGACGCCGTGAATCGGAATCGCTTTGCCTGCCTGCGGCTGTGCAGTTTCGCCTGATCGTTATAGTGGGGCGAGGAAGGGTCCTCGGACTGCCCATACGGCAGCAGCGTCCAGATTTCTTTCGGTTGGCCTTCGACCACGACCATCAGATGCCCCCAGCCGTCGTCGCAATGGATCTCGCCGTTCTCCTGCTCAGGTCCTTCGTCCGGATGCAGGACGCCGTACATGTCCGTGCCGCCGAGCGGAAACTTCCCGCCGCGAACCACGAAATTCACTTCGCCCCAGCGAACCTCGCTGCGCCCGTACCGCTTTTCGATCCGGGATATGGCTTCTTCGAGCGCCGCGCGCGCCCTCTTCTGTTCTTCCGCGGACGCGACATCGATTCCATTCCGTTCGAACGAGTTGAACCGCGAGAACTTCGCTCCCGTGAAGAGATCCTGGTAGGCCTTGCCCCAGAAGTGCATGTAGGTGTACGCAGCGGAATCCGTGCTAGAGCGCCGGTTCCACGCGGTGAGCAGATCGACCGCGCGCCGGGCGCGACTATCCGAGGGCGGCGCCGCCTTGTACGCCCGCTCGAGCAGTGGAACCGCGACCTCGGCAGCCAGCACATACGTGTCGAACCCGAGGTCGATCATCTCTCGCACGCTGAACTTGCGGTTTTGCGAAAGCACCTGGAAGATCCGCTCCCCACGCGTGTTCAGCGCCTCCTCGCCCGCGTCGGCCCGCGGCTGGCTCCTCAGGTAATACGGCGCGGGATCGAGGGGCTTCAGTCCCGAGTTCCGTGTCACCACCCACGGAGGGTTGTTGCAATTCTGGAGGAAGCCCGACGCCGGATTCAGAATCTGCGGGTAGGTCTCGAACGGCAGGTAGGCGCCCCACTCGGTGGCGCTGATCCATCCCGGTACCGGCTTCCTCCAGTCATAGCCGCTCGGGCGCTGCGCCACGTTGCCGTTGTGGACCCAGTAGATGTCCCTGGCATCGGAATAGAGCAGGTTCCAGCGCGGCATCCACTGCCGCCGCACAACCGTCTTGAACTGCTCCAGGTCGCGGGCTTTCATCAGCCCGAGCAGCGCGGCCGTATAGGTTACGTTCTCAAAGTTCGGCAGGCGCACTGACCATGCGCGCCGTGCAGCGCGATCTACCTTCACGACCGGTCCGTGGTGCGTATAGTAGAGCGGCAGGGTGACCGTCTCAATGCCGTTCGCACCCTTGACGCGGAAGGACTCCTGCTCCACGCGCATCTCACGCCAGCCGCCGTCGTAGAGGTACTGGAGTGGATTGTCAGGGTTCAGCTTCTCCTCGTACACGTCGGCGATATTCGGCTCGTTGTACGTGGCTGACCACGTGATCCGGTCATTGAAGCCGTCGAGGAAGACGGGGCTGCCGAACCAACTGATGCCGGCTGCGTTGAGCTTGCCCGGCACGATCAAGTGCCCTTCGTAGTTCTGGAAGCGATTGGCCCACGGCATGTGCGTGTGCTCCACGTGAATGACGCGTCCGTCGGCCGACTTCCCCGGGGCGATCGCCCACTGGTTGGATCCGAGGCGAGGCAGATCGTACGTAGGCCCGGGCAGTTTGATGAGCGCGTCGTGGATGCTGTAGAAGCGGAAATACTGGCTCCGCTCGAGCGCCTCGACGTCCTCGGCCGTGATCTCATCGATCCATGCCGGGATGCGTGCGCGATTCTCCCGGATGTACGCGTTGACGCCGCGTGCGAACCCGTCGAGGATCGCGTATACGGGGCGCTCGATCTTCTCGCGGTTTTCAACGACGCCCCTCTTCGTCCTGAGCAGGCGTTGCAGGTAATCGCCATCCCAACGGTATTCGTACGGAATGAAGTGGAGGTAGCCGTCGCCCAAGGCCTCGAAGCCCTGCACTTCGGCGCGGCGGCCTTGTGCGTCGCGATACTGGAGCATCATGCGTTCCAGGTGGTCCTGCGCCTGGGCGTAGCCGTACCCGAAGAAAGCGGCCTCCTCGGTTTCGCCGACAAC
>JAEHDI010000763.1 GCA_016880505.1 Bryobacterales bacterium
GAATGCCTGGAAGTGATTCACCACAGAGAACACGGAGGGGACGCCTGACGCCGCTCTCTCACGGTCGCGGCTTTGTTTGCGGCGCGGTAACTGCATTCGGTTCGGTAGCTGCATGCCTATGCCGCGGGGCGGTGGTGCTTCTTGCGGCGCTGGTAGCTGCGGGCGAGCTCGAGGTAGACGCCGAGGTCGCGGTCGAGGTCGGACTGGGTGCCGTCGAAGTAGAAATTCCGGATCGGGATACCACCGAGGTCGCGGCTGAGGCGCGGGTAGATGGCTTCGCAGACTATACCGTTCATGCAAGTGAACGGGCTGATGTCGATGATGCCGTCGGCGCCTTTCTTCGCGAGATAGACGACCTTACCAACGTTGAGCACCATCTCGCCCATGGCCCCGTCCTGCGGAAGGTACGGCCGCGCGTACTCGAGCACCTCGTTGATATCCGGCTCCTCGTAGCCGACAAAGTCCTCGCGGAACGGCTCGACCAGGGCCTTCTCATCGCGGTGCTGGACCTGACTGCGAATCCAGGCGCCAAGTCCCTCCTTCGAGATGAGATTACCTTCAAGGCGGAGCTTTCGAAACTGCTCCGCCGTTGTATACCAGACCCACTCGGTGATGTCGGAGAGCCACGCCTCGCCACCATACTCCTCGAGGCGGCGCACGAGATTCTCGTTAGAGAACGTATGGAGCCGGCAGAAAATCTCGCCGACCACGCCAATCAACGGGGTTGTCGTGTCGCGGTTCAGCGAAATTGCCCGGAACCGGTCGCGGCAGCGGATGAGGGCATCGCGGATGGCGCGTAGCTGAACCGGCGGGTCGGTAGGGGATTTCTCGATGGCCGAGCAGAGGTCGCCGAGGCAACTTTCGTACACCGTATCCGTTTCGCCCTTTTGGCGTTCGTAGGGCCGGTATTTCAGCAGGAGCTTCTGAAGAATGTCCGCCGAAAGCAAGGCTCGCCATCCGGTGCGGACGAACGGGCGCGACAGATTTCCCAATCCGTCGTAAGCGTTCTTGCTGGAAGGAGACAGAACCTGGGTGTGCGAGTATCCGGCGCCGTCGAGGATCCGGCGGAGGTAGGGAGCGTACTGGCCGAAGCGGCACGGACCGTCCGCGGTGGGCATGAACAAGGCGATCCGCGAAGGGTCCGCGTCCGGTTGTTCGAGCAGCTTCATGAAGTCGCCGACGGTCACCTTGGCCGGGTAGCACTCGTCGCCCGAAGTGTAGCGTGCGCCGAGTTCCCGGGTACGGTCGTCGGAGGGCGGCACGATGTCGGCATCGAGGCCAATGGCTCGGAAGACGGCGGCGAATGCGCGGCCGCTGCCGTAAGCCATCGGCGGGATATAGACCTTCTTCCCTCTTAGTGGGTGCTCGCCGCCAACTGGCTGGCTTCCTGTCCCGATTGATAGCATCGCAGAATCCCTTTGCTGTCGAGATACGCTTCGCAGCGCGTCATGTAGCCGGCGTCGTTGCCGTGGCCGTCGAACTGCAACACCAGCATGGGCGCCCCGGCGGCCTCGCGGGTAAAGTGCTTAATGTAGGAGTCGGGCCCGCACTTGAAGTTCGTGATGTAGACGAGGTGGAGGTTCTTCGCGTCCGCCACGATTCGAGCGGCGGAAAGTATCTTCTGGCCCGATGTCCAGAACATGTTCGGGTGCAGGTCGTCGACGAGTTCCCTTCCGGTCACCAAGAAGTCAATAGGAATGACGTTGGCGCCGTACCGATGGCGAAGCTTCCGCGGAATATCGCAATTGATGTTGCGATCGTAGATGTTGTAGCCGCGGCCGATGAGGACGAGACCGGGCTCGCCCGAGGTCTCCAGCGTGGCCATGGCGCGCCGGCCGGCTTCGATGAGCCGGTCCTGAAACTCGCGCTGGGCAGCGTAGGCGGCATCGACGGCGCGGTCGCTGGCACGTCGCTGAACGCCCAGCTTCCGCAGCGCTTCCGCCAGAGACTTCTTCACGCACTCGCGGCCGAGGCGGAAATGGATGGTCGGCACGAGAAAGCGCTCCGCGTGATCCTCGAGTTTGGGCGCCGATTGGAGCACGTAGGGAAGCGTCTGGTTCCACGGGCAAAAGTGCGCCACGCAGGAAGAGCCCTCGTGCGTTTCGGCGTCGAGAACGTTGGGCGCGAGCACGTAGTCCACACCGGCGTTGATCAGCGCGAGGGCGTGTCCGTGTGCCACCTGGATGGGGTAGCAGGGTTGTGCGAGGGCTAGTTCGACGCCATGTGCGGCGATCTTCGGATCCGTTTGCGGTGACAGCACGACCTCAAAGCCAAGGTCTGTGAAGTAGCGGTGCCAGAAAGGGTACCGGTCAAAGGTGGACATCGCACGCGGGATACCGATCTTCATGCCGCGCGAGGGTGCGCCAGGCTTCGAACTGTCGACAATCTCCTGGATGACCGCTTCGCGGTACTCGAACAGATCTTCGACAACGGGCTTGCGGCCTGTATTAGACGGCTTACGGAACTTATCTGAGCACTTATCGCCCCAGTAGCTCTTGTGGCCCTCGATCGTGAATTCCTTGATATCGCAGTAATTCGAGCAGGCCTTGCAGACAAAGTCGCGGGAACTCATGCTGAGCCGCGACAAATCATACCCGCGGAACATCGACTTGCCGCCGGTGGCCAGATGCCACTGCCGCGCGACCAGGGCCATGCCGATGGCGCCCATGACGCCGTTGTACGGGGGAACCGTGATCTTCTTGCCGAGGACGCTGGCGAAGGCGGCGGTGACGGCGTCGTTGTACGCCGTACCGCCCTGGAAATAGATGACATTGCCGATCTTCCGGCCGCGAACGACGCGGTTCAGGTAGTTGAGGGCGATCGAATAAGCCAGACCGGCGACGAGGTTGGGCACCGTCTCGCCCTTGTGAAGCCAGGAGGTGACGTCGCGCTCCATGAAGACGGTGCAGCGCTCGCCGAGGCGCGTGGGGGCCTCAGAGGAGAGCGCGAGGCGGGCGAATTCGCCCTTGATGCTGATGCCGAGCTTGTCGGCCTGCTCCTCGAGGAAGGAGCCAGTGCCCGCGGCGCAGGCCTC
>JAEHDI010000764.1 GCA_016880505.1 Bryobacterales bacterium
GGCCCCAAAGCCTTATAGCGTCATAGCTACAACGGCTTAACGCTACGTAGCCACGACGCTACCTAGCTACAGGGTGTTATCGCTTTAAGGCCTTAAGGCTACGGAGCTTCAACGCTTGATCGCCACAAGGCGCTAACGCCTTAACGTCAGGAGATACTAACCCAGAAACCGTTCGTCGTGGCCTTGTAGCTACAACGCGACGTATTGTGCACTGGTAAATGTTGCCTGATCGTTGGGTAGTGTGCTACGGTGACCCCTTCGAGGAGCCACCAGGAGAGCATAAGTGCAGGGCCTGTAAAGCTTTTTTATAAATACCCCATGAGAGGTGCGAGATGGAAGAGAGAAGTGCGGTTGTGCGGAGCACCCAAGTTATTGCCGTTGGAAACCAGAAGGGTGGGGTAGGAAAAACCACCAACACCTGCCAGATTGCTACGGCCTTGGCCGAGATGGGGAGGCTCTGCCTCATCATCGACCTCGACATGAACGCCGGCGCAACGAGGCACTTCGGCATCCCGACGAAGAGCTTCATGGGCAGTTTCGAGATGATGCTCGGGGAAGAAGAACCCGAGGATGTCATCCTCCGAAACGGGGATGCCGACGTTGAGCTTCCGGAAAACCTCCACGTCATCCCGGCCCGGCGAGACCTCGAAGGCCTTGACCAGGCCATCGCCAAACACAGCAAGTTCGTCGTCCCGCACGACACCCTGATTGGGCCGATCCGGAAGCTCCGCGGGCACTACGACTACATTTTTCTCGACACACCGCCGAACGCGCCAACCCCGACCATCGGCGCCTACAAGGCGGCCGATTGGTTCCTGCTTGCCGCGATGCCGAACCGCTTCGCCATCGAAGGCCTCGAAGAGGCCCTGACGGACATCCGGGATGCCCAGCAGCACGCAAATCCGCGGCTCCGGCTCCTTGGGGTCGTTGTCGCCGGCGTCGACAGTCGGACGAGTATCGCCAAGCGTCTGACCGAGTACGTCCAGAATCTGTTCGCCGTCGACGACAAGACCTCCGCTAAGTTCAAGACCATCATCCCGCACTCGACCGTGCTTCCGCAGGCTCAGGAAGTCGGGAAGACCATTTTCCAGACCGTTCCGCGGCACCACGTCACGGACCAGTTCCGGGCGCTGGCCAAGGAGATCGAGCAACGCATCCAGGCCGCTCCGAAGCTGGCCAAGGAGATCGAGGAGGGTAGGGAGGTGGTCCATGGCTAAGAGCCTCCCACCAGACTACGAAACGTATCGGCCAGTGGTCGAAGCCGACGGGCTGCGAAAAAAAGCCCTGGTTGATAGATCGCTCGTTGAGACGGTCCTTGGCCACGTCGAGCCGGCGAACGTCGAGCCTGAGCCATCCTTGGCCGCGGACGGGGTCGCCGAGCCGCAGACCGCAGAGCCCCAGACCGTGGTCCAGTTTCCGAATGTTGAGGGCCGGAAGCGGGCGAGTCGGGCTGAGGTGCCAGCGGCCACGCCGGCCAAGGCCCCGGCGGCGGCCACGGGCGACGCCTACGAGAGGATGACCGAGGCCCTACGGTTCAAGGTGACCCAGTCCGAGCGCCAGGAAATCGGCGAGCGTATCAACCGGCATGCCGGTGCGCTTCGGACCCGGCTCACGCTGAGCCACCTGATGCGGGTCTGGGTGAACATCCTTCGGGATGCCGACCCGTACATCCTGAAGGCCCTGGAGGGGGCGGCTTTGAAGAGGCCCGGGAACGAAGACGCGCTGGCCGTGGCGGAGTTCGAGGAGCAGCTGACCGAACTCTACCTGGCGGCCGTTGAGCGGATGGCGAAGCGTCGAAAGGCCTAGGCCCAAGGGGCCTAGAGACGCCCCGTTGCGACCCAAGAGCGCGTGCTTTTGGTAGGGGGAGAGGCTTCGGGGCGCGTGCTTTTGGTAGGAAACCGGCCGTTTCCGCGCGTGCTTTTGTTAGGTGGAAGTCTACTTAACCTGCTGGAGTTACAAGCGAATCGGGATGGTAAAGGTATTAATGCTATAAAGGTACTAATGCATTAAAGGCGGAATGCAGAGAGACAAGGGAAAACCGGGGGAACCCCTAAGCCATATTGCTGAGCCCTTCGAGACGATTCTCCGAAGGCTTGAAGCGAAGATGGCAACGACTGAGGGTGAGGGTCTCGACCAAGAGGGCGAGGAGGATGCCGCACGCCCGAAGGGTTGGCGTCCAACGCTCTCCGGCGATGAACCCGGCCGAGACGATTTTGACCTCGCCGAGTTCCCCGTCTTTCGCTTCGAGAAACCGAAACTCTCCCAACACGACCTCAAGACCCCGCTCGTCTACAAAGACTCGATACGGGGCAAGGACGGCGTTCTGGTGGAGCGCCAGTGGAAGGCCTATCCCGGGGCCTTCGGGTTCGGCGGGGCGAGCACCCAGGTTCTCTTCTACGACCTCCTGCAGCTCTACGTGGAGCAGGGGGCCAGGGGCAGTCAGATCCAGTTTGGCACCATCCGGTCTCTGCTGCTTCGCAGGGGCACCCGGCACCCGTCGAGCAAGGACTTCACCCGCGTCCGTCGGGACATCGACATCCTTCGCGGCTACGACTTCCACTGCCAGAACGCTTTCTGGGACCGTGAGAAGCAGGCCTACGTGGACATGAAGTGGAAGCTCTTCGGGTCGGTTTTCTACTTCAAGGAGCGGCCGGGAAGTCACCAGGAGGAGATGCCTTTCGGGTTCGTTGAGGTGAGCCCGATCCTGCGCGAGATCGCTCGGACTCGGGGATTCTTCGCCCTCGGGTTCCAGAAGGAGTTTTTCTACGGGCTACGGCCTCTTGAACAGCGCCTCGCCACGTACCTGGCCAAGAAGTTCATCTCCCAGGCCATCCACCAACGCTTCGTCGATGACCTGGCTCATGCTCTGCCGATCGAGGCCAGTCGGCCTGACAACATCCGGATGGTCCTCAAGCGTGCCGTCGACGGGCTTCTGGAGAAGGGGCTTCCGAGCCTTCGAGACTTCCGCTTCGAGAAGTCCCGCGAAGGTAGGTGGCTCGCTGTGTTCACGAGAGGGGAGAGGCCCGCTCAGGACTCGACTCTGCCGGCCAGGGTTGCCAAGGTGATCGCCCCGGAGGTGGCCTACATGGTGGACCTCATGGTGGAGGCTACCGGCAATGGCGAGGACAAGCTCTGGTGGGCGCAATGCGCGAGGAGGCTGGAGCCTTCCGACGTCCACTACGGACTCAGCCAGCTCAAAGAAGTTTGCCAGGTTCAGAAGGTTCGCGACCGCGGGAGCATGCTGACCCACATCCTCAAAGACATTGCGCAACGACGGGGGCTGTCGCTGTCTGATGAGGCTAAGCCGAGGGGAGGGGTGGGGTGAGGACGGGAACCGACAGGTGGCGGTTCAAGATGCCGATCACACTCAGCCGTCTCAGCTGACTCGACACACTCTTCGGGCGGTAGCTGTCGTGGACGACGACAGGATGACTGAGGCGCGACCCGGCTGACCACGTTTCTGTCACAGCCACTCGGGCTATTCGAGCACGAAACCCTCGTACCCCTTCGCCGCGATCTCGTCGCATCTCGCGCGATACGCAGGCGCGCCGCCCAGGTAGGCTAGAAATGTGCGTTTCTTGTTAGGGACGTTCCCGTTCGCCCCCATAAACCAGGAATCGGCCGTCGGAAGCAGGGTCATGTTGACCATCTCGTATACGTGCTGGGTCCACGCATCTTCGGCTGCCAGAGTCGGCTCTATTCGCGTGTATCCGTTTTCGTGCATGTAGCGGGCCAGATCCGTAACCCACTCCACGTTCTGCTCGATGCAGCGCGGGATGTTGCAGAAGACTGCGGCATTGTGCGGCCCGACGAGCGTGAGGAAATTGGGAAACCCGACGCCCTGGAGTCCAAGGTAGGTTCGCGGACCGTCGGCCCACTTGTCCTTGAGCTTCAGGCCACCCCTCCCGCGAATGTCGATCCTGTCGAACGCTCCGGTGACGGCATCGAAGCCTGTGGCGTACACAATGATGTCGAACTCGTGCTCTGCGCGAGAAGTTTGAATGCCTGTCGCGGTGATGCGCTCGATGGGCGTCTCGCGCAGATCGACTAGGTCGACATGGTCCTGGTTGTAGACCTCGTAGTAGGCGGTCTCTTGCGGTACGCGCCGGGTGCCGAACCCGTGATTTTGTGGGCACAGTTTCTTCGCGGTCTCAGGATCCCGAACGCGCTCGCGTATCTTCTTGCGAACGAACTCGCTGACGAGGTCGTTCGCTTCCTTGTTGAACAGGATGTCGCTGAAGTTGCCGAGCCACATCGCAAAGCCGGGGTCCCGGTAGAGTTTCTCCCAGAACGCCTCGCGTTCTTCCTCTGAGACCTCCAACGTGGAGCGCGCGTCGGATTCGTGGAGAAAACCGCCGAAGGACCCCCGGCACTTCGCGAAGATCTCGGGATAGCTCGCCTTGATCCTGCGCTGGGTCTCGTCGTCGATGGGGCGGTTGCCCAGCGGAGTGCAGTAGTCCGGCGTGCGCTGGAAGACCGTGAGGTGGCCTGCCGTTTTGGCAATCTCTTGGATGACCTGGACGCCGGTGGCGCCCGTCCCGATCACGCCAACGCGCTTACCGGTGAAGTCCACGGGATCGTGTGGCCAACGGGCCGTGTGGTACGCCTCGCCTTTGAAGCTGTTGATGCCGTCGATCCTCGGCCACGTCGGGGCGGACAGGATACCGACCGCTGAGATCAGGAGGCGGGCCAGCGCACGGCGACCGCTCTCGGTTGTGACCTCCCAGACACTCTCGTTCTCGTCGAACACGGCAGTTGTGATGCGACTGTTAAACTCGATATCCTTGCACAGTTCGAGCCGGTCTGCGACGAGTTCGAGGTAGCGCAGTGTTTCGGGTTGCGGGGAGAAATGCTCGGTCCAGTTCCACTCCTGCAGGAGCTTCTCGTCGAATGAATAGCCGTAGCTGTAGCTCTCGGAATCGAAACGAGCGCCGGGATAGCGGTTCCAGAACCAAGTGCCGCCGACTCCGCCGCCGGTCTCGAAGACCCGAACGGACAGCCCCAGCTCTCGCAGGCGAAAGAGCTGGTACATCCCAGCCATTCCGGCACCGATGATGATGGCGTCATAGCGATCTACAGATGCCGAGCCGTGCGCTGGCGACTTCTGCGGTTCGCTGTTCATGAACTCTTGTCTCCCTCTATTGTGCACGTTCCCACCGCGTCCCGGCCTCGTCGCAGCGAACCGGCTCGACCGGAGTTCGGTCTAGGCGGGTGCGTTCACGCCTGATGATTCGCTGGCAGGCACGGGCCCAAACTCGGCGAATTCTTCGAGGATTCGGCGGCCGTCGTCGCGATCCTCGAGCTCGCGCCGAATCTGCCCCATGCGGTAACGATTCATTCGCTCCCAGCGTCCGCCGGTGTTCTCAGCGACCACCTTGCGGGCGATCGCATCGATTACGACGTTTCCGGGTATGGTGCCGCCGGCGGTGCTTCGCAGCGTTCGCATCCGCGTTTCAGCGAGCGCGCACTGCAGGTAGGCGACATGAATTGCCTCATCTGCCTGGATGCAGTCGATCATCCCCGCGGCGAACTCCGGCGCTGCCGAGCACCGTCCGTCTCCCAGCACGTCGCGGGCCCATGCGAACGTTGAGAACGCCATGAGTTCGATGACGAGGATCTGCGTGAGCGCGGTGAGCGTGATCTCGAACATAGGATCGAGTTGGTCGGGGAACAGCTGGCTGGTCAGGCTGCTAACCCGTAGGGCTTGGGGAGCGGCCTTCGCGGGTCCACTATATCCGGGAGGGGGAGCGATCGGCAGATTCTCGAACATGTCCGGGGTGATGGTTGGATGTCCCAGGCTCGCATCGCGAATCGCGTACCACATCTCGTCGTGGCCTGCTTCTTCACCGCGGCCAGCTTCATCGTTCCCGTGGGCTTCAAAAAGGCCCTTCCACAGGTGCCCGACACACGTCTCGTCCATGGGTTCCACGTAGAGCTGCCGAGGGTCGAGCTGGGGAAGTGCCCTGATGCCGTCATTGCCGAACCCCTCGGTTACACCGATCAAGGTCAGCATGCGGGTCATCGCATCACGCGCTCCACTACGGAGGAGTAGTTTCGCCTGACCAACACTCGGAAAAAACACCCGATCGACCTCGCTCATGCGGACAACCTCGGTAGGTTCACCCGCAGCAGCGATTACGCTTGTCCAAGCTGCGATCGCCTGAGGTCGGTGAAGAGAGCGGGGCGGCATATACTTTCCCGCGGCATCGAACCCGCCATGGAAGTCACGGCCTTCGTATCGGTTTCGCGAGGCGTATCCCGGCTCAGCTAGAATTTCTTCCTTTGCGTATTGCAGACGACGTGTCACGCTCTCATCTCCTCTTTTTCGATGTCGAAAGTCGCGGATCGCATGGTTCGGCGGCGCGGATTGAACGAGTTCGATGTCCCGCGACTACACTGCAGTCAGAAGGAGTTCGCGCGGCCCACGCACCAGGTAGGAATCGACAAACTCGATCGGTGAGTCGGACGCTCGAACGTTGCATAGCTCGGGGACTAGGGCTTCCAGCGCAACCCGTGCTTCCAGCCGCGCCAACGCCGCGCCCAAGCAGAAGTGGATTCCAAAGCCGAACGCGACGTTAGGACCCGGTTCGCGCAGAACATCGAAACGATGTGCGTCTGGAAATGCGGACGAGTCGCGGTTGGCGGATCCTATGAGCGGCACTACGGTCTGACCGGCCTTGATCTTGGCGCCGGCGATGGTGATGTCTTCGACTGCGCGTCGAAATACGAATTGCACTGGGCCGTCCCAGCGCAAGGTCTCCTCCACAAGCCGCGGAACCATTGTCGGAATATCGGAAGCGACGAGGGCGAGCTGGGCGGGGTGAGCCAGGAGCGCACGGACCGCGTTGCCTATCAGGTTGGTCGTGGTCTCGTTTCCGGCCACCAGCAGAAGCAACGCGAAGAAGACGGCGCCGAGTTCGTCGAGCGATTCCTGTCCGTCGTCACGCACCAGTGCGCTGATAAGGTCGTCCTGGGGCTCGCGGCGTCTGCGAGCCGCGATCTCGACGAAGTACTCACTGAAA
>JAEHDI010000765.1 GCA_016880505.1 Bryobacterales bacterium
ACCCGCTCCGAAAACATGTAGTTCCGGGCCACCCTCCAATTACTCTCGTCGGCTGCGACGGCGCGACGAATCATCTCACGGGCGTCCACCTGGCCCAGCAAGGCTGTCGCCGAAGCGAGGCCCAGCAACAGAGCGCGCATCGTAGCCCGGATTGCCGTGCGGGTGTTCGTTTTCACGCGCGCGGTTCCTAGTAGGGTTGCGGTGCGCCGAAGGGGATGGCCGTTGTTCTTCACGGGTCACTTCTCCTTCTTACCTGGAATCTCCGGTTGTCCGGTTGTTCAAACCACGCGCTGCAATGCGGCCCCGGCCGTTTCGGGCGACTCACCTTCTTGCGGGGAGCGGGGCCTCTCAGCTTGGCCCAAGCACCTCAGCCACCTCTTTGACCCGGTCCCGCAACTCCGCTCCGCGGCTGCTGACGTAATGCTGCGCCGCGGCAGCCTTGGCCTTCATCCAGTTCTCGCCCCCTTCGACCTTGCGGCCGATGAGGCGACGCGTCGCAGCGCCGGAGCGTGGGGCAAGCAAGATCGTCACCGCGATGCCCGTTACCAGCCCGGCCAGGAAAAAGGGTAGTGCATAAGCTCTATTGCCGTTCATTCCAACTTTCTCCATGTTTGTGATCCTTCTATGCATGTAGCAATCCTGTGACCGCACCCTCCTAGTGATATTCATGGAGGCCCTTGCGAGCGAACCCTCTATCCGCTACTTCCATTTCGACCGGCCAGACGTCGCGAATCGCATTCGCTCAACCAGATGGCGCCGGCGCAACCTGAAGGCGGCTGCGCAGCAGCGCCTGGGCGCGTCGCAGGCGCGTCTTGGCGCACCCTTCGCTGATTTCGAGCAGCGCGGCCGCTTCAGTCGTACTCAACTCTTCGAACCTGCGCAGCAAAAGAACGGCGCGATAGGACTCCGGCAGCGCCCGCACGGCAGCTTCCAACCCTTCGCGCGTTTCCTTGTCCCGCAACTGCTGCTCGGGATCCCGCTCGGCCGAAACGACGGTTTCAAGCGGTTCGCCGGTGCAGGAGATGGGACTCAATTCATGCAAGTACGCCCGGCGGCGCACCCGAGACAGCGCGGCGTGAAGGGCGATCCGAGTCAGCTAGGTGACAAAGCTCGACCGGCCCGCGAACTGCCGGATGAAGCGGAGAGCATTGTAGTGCGTTTCCTGCATCACCTCTTCCACGTCGGCTTCGTTGGACAAGATGCGACGCACGACGCGGCGCAAACGCGGATTGTAGCGGTGCACCAGCACCTCATACGGTGCGGTTTCCCCAGCGCGCACGCGCTCCAGGACCGCGTGATCGGGCGTTTCCGCGCCCCAGCGCCAGGAGGTTCCGGCGGCGCGGACTTCTGTTTCGACCTGGTTCATCCCTCCCCCCTCCTTGCGAGCCGCGAAAGCTAGCCATACATGGTCATGTGACCGGGCATGGTCAAAGATCCTTGCCAGATATCCCCACGCATGACCGGAGCTTGCCGGGCTATCCGCGCCGAGTACAGCATCTGCCCACTCCTCCGATCAGCGTGCTATATCGTCCCACCGCCAGTGGTCGTGCGAGCGGGCGGCCTATCGCTTCTGACGTAGTCGGCACCAGCCTTTCCGGTTGACGAGACATCCTGCGCTCCTGTCCGCTCCAGAATCTCCCTAGCGCGCCTTGTCCAGTCCGCATTGTCCGAATGCACGGAGAGAAGGATTCCGCCCTCTTTTACCCGGACCTCATAGCGCTTGGCCTCGTGTTCGGGAATCCCCATGCCAATCAGTGCGCCCGCTATCCCGCCTACCGCACCGCCTACGCCCATTCCTGCAAGGGCCGCCATGATAGGACCGGCGGCGATAAAAGGGCCCAAACCCGGTATCGCCAGGGTGCCAATGCCGACCAACCATCCCAATGCACCGCCCAGCACCGCTCCGGTTCCGGCGCCCGCGGCAGCACCCTCTGGAGCCTTGGTGCCTTTGTGGTGGGCGAAGTCCTTGGAGCCTGCTTTTTCCGGAAAGAGTACGGAAATATCCGTATTCCGAAATCCAGCCTCCTTCAAGACGTCGACTGCGTTCTCCACACTGGAGTAATTGGGGTAAACACCCAACACTGCTGTGTTCTTCCGAGCCATGTTGCACTTCTCCTTATCTGGTCTTAAGTTCAAGTTCAGAACCGCGACCGCTACAATAAAATGGATGGCTCGCCGCCACCGGTAGTGTGGCGGTCGTCACCCAACAATCCCCCGCTTCTGTTGTCGCCCCCTCGCCATGCTGTCAGGACGCTCGAAACACTTCCAAAGGTCACATGTTTCAGGAGTGACTTTCACCACGGGCTGCTAGACAATAGACCGTCGTCCCCGCATCAGATTGACGGCGATCATCACCAACGCCAGGACCAGCAACACGTGCACAAAGCCGCCCATGGTATAGGAAGTGACCATTCCCAGCGCCCACAGCACAAACAGAATTACGCAAATTGTCCACAGCATGTTCTTACACTCCTTTTGTCTATCCTGCTACCGATATCTAGTGTGATAATGGCGCCCGTTGCGAGTGATCCCATGATCCACCGCTCCCATTTCGAGCGGCTGCTCCAGACGGAACGTCAGCAAGGACTCGGCAGGAACCCTCACAGTCCTGCCGCGGGTCAGGACCTGCGTGCCGGCTCCCGCTCCCGCCCCCGCCGCCGCACCGATCGCAGCGCCCTTGCCTCCGCCGGCAATCGCTCCAATGATGGCGCCCAGCGCCGCGCCGCCGCCGATAAACTCGGCGGTCCGCTTGTTCTTCCCGATACCGTCCCGCTGTCCGCCACTCAGGCGGCTTGCATCCGCGGTTACCGCATACCGCTGCCCGTTCACGGTAACCGATTCCAGATCGAGCGTCAGATCTTTATTCGAGGCCTTCCTCACGATCAACTCGGCGTTCGATCCTGTGGGGATGGCAACGGTGCCATTGGCATCCATAACGTCCTGATTCACAACGCCGGAGAACACCCGGCCATCGCTCTTCTTGACGTCGATTGTTTCGTTGGTCCGCACCGTAATAC
>JAEHDI010000766.1 GCA_016880505.1 Bryobacterales bacterium
GGCGACTGCTCCAGCCACTTCAACGTGAACTACACGTACCCGGGCGACATTCACATTACGCTGACATCGACGCAGTTCATCGAGGGGTCGTGGGACGTCGCCATGCGGTACTTCGGCACGGGAGGCAATGCGGAGATGCGCTACGACTCGCCGGTTCGGATCGACGGCCCTAAGAAATGGGACTTCCCGATCGGCCAGAAGGCCGGGGAGATTACGGACGTCGGCGCGGCGGCGGCGGGCGCCTTCAAGGGCGCGCTGGATGATGCCGACACGATGAAACAGCGGTACGTCATCGAGAGCATCGTCTCCGGGAATCACATCAACGAAGCCGAGCAGGGCGGCATCTCCACGCTGAGCGCGATCATGGGCCGGCAGGCGGCATACACGGGCCGCAACTGGACTTGGGACGAACTGCTCAAAGTGGAAGAGGTCTGGGACGCGAAGATCGACGTCGCGAAGGTGTAGAAAGGGAAAGGGAAAACCTGGGGACAGACAGCCATTTCGCAAATGCAGCGAAATGGTGGTCAGTCCCCGGTTTTCCGCATTATGAACAGGCGAAGCTTCTTCGGATCGGTGTTCGCAGGGCTAGGCAGCGCGGCGGTCGCGCGGCCAGCGAAAGCGAAGGCGGGGGACATCCCGATGCGGCCGCTCGGGCGAACCGGGCAGAAGCTCACCATCGTCGGCATGGGCGGAGCGCGGTTTCACCTCAGCGGGTGGGAGGACGGCACTGCGCTGGTGCGGCGCGCCTACGATCTCGGGATCAACTACTTCGACATGGCCCGAAGCTACTGGAACGGCCGTGCCGAAGAGGTCTACGGCGCCGTGCTGCCCGAGTTCCGTAAGAACGTGTTCATCACGTCGAAAAGCAACCGGCGGACGCGGAAGGACGCGGAGGCCGAGCTGGACCTGTCGCTCAAGCTGATGAAGACGGACTACCTCGACCTGTGGCAGATCCATGGGGTCGACACCGAGGAAGAGGTGGGCCGCATCGTCGGTCCGGACGGAGCGCTCGAGGCGTTCACGGCGGCAAAGAAGGCCGGCAAGTGCCGTTTCATCGGCTTCACGGGACACTCCAACCCGAACGTCAATCTGAAGATGCTCCGCAGCTTCGACGGGTTCGACACGATGCTGATGCCGCTGCACGTGGCCGACACGTTCTACCTGAGCTTCGAAAAGATCGCGCTGCCGGCGGCGACCGAGCACGGCATCGGGATGTTGGGGATGAAGATCTTCGGCAACGCGTTTCTGCTGCGCGCATTCAGCGTGCCGGAGTGCCTGCAATACACGCTGAGCCTCCCGGTGAGCGCGGTGACGCTCGGCTTCTCCACGCAGGGTCAACTCGAAGACGATGTGCGCATCGCGCAGAACTTCAAGCCACTTCCGCCGGAACAGATGGACGCGCTGCGGGCGCGTGCGGCCAGCGACCGGTTCGACGTGATTCACGGCCCGGCGCTGGAGTACTGGAAGCGGAAGGCTTAGGGCTCCGGCGTGGCGGCAGACAGGAAGGGAAAACCCGGGACAGACACCAATTTCGCAAAAGCATCGAAATTGGAGTCAGTCCCGGGTTTTCGCATTTCGCGGCGGGATTTCCTGTCGATGAGCTTTGCCGCGGTGGCGGCTGCACACGGCCAGACGGGACCGGCGAAGAATGCGCCCTGGTACCGGCGCTGCTACCGGTGGGGGCAGACCAACATCACCGAGAAGGACCCCGTTCGATACGACATCGGCTGGTGGCGCGGCTACTGGAAGGAGACGCAGGTCCAGGGCGTGATCATCAACGCCGGCGGCATCGTCGCCTACTACCCCAGCAAGTTTCCGCTGCAATACCAGGCGGAGTTCCTGGGCGGGCGCGACCTGTACGGCGAACTCACGGCAGCGGCGCACGAAGACGGCCTCGCGGTGCTGGCGCGGATGGATTCCAACCGCGCTTCTGAGGAGTTCTACAAGACGCACCCGGACTGGTTCGCGGTGGACACCGAGGGCAAACCGTATCGCGCCGCCGACAAGTACGTCACCTGCATTCACGGACCGTATTACGAGGAGTACCTGCCCGAAATTCTGCGGGAGATCATCGAGCGCAGCAAGCCGGAAGGGCTCACAGACAATAGCTGGAGCGGGCTGTCGCGGGAGAGCATCTGCTACTGCGGCAACTGCGAGCGGAAGTTCCGCGCGAAAACCGGCAAGCCGGTGCCGCGTATGGCGGACTGGGGCGATCCTGCCTACCGGGAGTGGATCGTATGGAACTACGAACGCAGGCTCGAGATCTGGGATCTGAACAACCGCGTGACCCAGTCGGCGGGCGGCCCGGATTGCTTGTGGGTTGGAATGAACAGCGGCTCGGTGGCCAACCAGAGCCGGACGTTCCGCGACTGCAAAGAGATCTACCGGCGGGCGCAGATCGTGATGCTGGACCACCAGGCGCGGAGCGACGCGGGCGGCTTCCAGCAGAACGGCGATACAGGCAAGGTGATCCACGGGCTGCTTGGCTGGGAGAAGCTGATCCCGGAGAGCATGGCGCAGTACCAGGCGGGAAGGACATCGTTCCGCGTGGCGAGCAAGCCGGCGGCCGAAGCGCGGATGTGGATGATCGAAGGCTTTGCGGGCGGCATCCAGCCGTGGTGGCATCACGTCGGGGCGTATCACGAGGACCGGCGGATGTACCGCACCGCCACCCCGGTGATGCGATGGCACAGAGCCAACGAGCAGTACCTGGTCAACCGGCTTCCGGTGGCTACCGTGGGCGTCGTCTGGTCCCAGCGGAACACGGACTTTTACGGGCGGGAGAACCCGGAGGATCTCGTGGACCTGCCGTACCGCGGAATGATCCAGGCGTTGATTCGCGCGCGCGTCCCATATCTGCCGGTGCACGCCGACCACATCGAGAAGACCGGGCAGGGGCTGTCCCTGTTGATCCTGCCAAACCTGGCCGCGATGTCGGACGAGCAGTGCGAGGCGGTGCGGCAGTTCGTCGAGCGGGGCGGCTCGCTGATCGCCACGGGCGTGAGCAGCCTGTACAACGAGTGGGGCGATTCGCGAGGGGATTTCGCGCTCGCCGGTCTGCTGCATGCACACGCGGCGGGGAGCCGTTTGGGCGGGAAAGAAGCGATCGAGCGCGATTGGGCTGCAAGGTCGTATCACAGCTATCTCAGACTTGCGCCGGAGCTCCGGGCGCGGGTATACGGGCCGAAGGCTGGGGACGAGCCGGCGGCGACCGGCGAGCGGCACCCTGTACTGTTGGGCTTTGAGGAGACCGACATTCTGCCCTACGGCGGGATGTTGGAGAAGCTGACCGTGGATGCAGGAGCGATCGTGCCGCTGACGTTCGTTCCTCCGTTTCCGGTGTATCCACCCGAGACGGCGTGGATGCGCGAGCCGAAGACGGACACGCCGGGGCTGGTCCTGAGCGAGCACCGCGCGGGTGGGCGCGTGGCCTATCTGCCGGCCGACGTCGACCGGCGGTTCGCCAAGGAGAATCTACCGGACCACGGCAACCTGCTCGCCAACATCGTGCGCTGGGCGGGCAAAGGGGACTTCCCGTTGCGCGTCGAGGGGCCAGGACTGATCGATTGCCACCTGTACCGGCAGCCGGGCAAGCTGATTCTGCATCTGGTGAACCTGACCAGCGCTGGAACGTGGCGCGCTCCGATCGACGAACTGATTCCGATCGGACCAATGAAGGTGTCGGTCCATCTCCCAAGCGACGTGCGGGGCGGGGGAGTCCGTCTGCTCGTTTCGGGGGCGAGTCCCGTTTCCGGTGTCCGCGAAGGATGGTGCACGTTCGAGTTGCGGTCCGTTTTGGATCACGAGGTGGCGTTGATCGGGTAGCAGTCCGCTCCCTTTGGTCGCGGCTCTGAATCGCTCGCGGGTCGGTGGATCAGTCGTGGATTGGTTGAAGTTCTGGTTGAATAGGAGGATGGGCACACACCAACCTGGGGGATTCTTGCACATCGGCGGTCCGCCGGTCCCCTCGCGTCAGAACACGGTCAAGGATCCCGTCTGCCACATGGATGTGGACCCGAGCACGGCCGCGGCAACGTACGAATACGAAGGCACGACCTACTATTTCTGCGCAGTTCAGTGCCAGAAGAAGTTCGCCGCGGATCCCGGCGCCTATCTCGGAACCAAAACCAAGGAGCCGGAGCAACCCGCACGGAAGGACACAATCTACATTTGTCCGATGCACCCGGAGGTGCGGCAGATTGGTCCGGGGACCTGCCCGAAATGCGGCATGGCGCTGGAGCCGGAGGTGGCGACCGGGGAGGAGGGGCCGAATGCGGAACTCGCCGACATGACACGGCGGTTCCGGGTGAGCCTGTGGCTGACAATTCCAGTGCTTCTGATTGCGATGTCGGAGATGATCCCGGGCCAGCCAATGCAACGGGCCCTCTCCCAGCAGATGCTGAACTACATTCAGCTCGCGCTGGCTACACCGGTCGTACTTTGGGGAGGAAAACCATTCTTTGAAAGAGGTTGGGCGTCAATCATCAACCGAAGCTTGAATATGTTCACGCTGATCGCCATGGGTACGGGGACGGCGTACGTGTACAGCGTGGCGGCGACGCTCGCCCCCGGTTTGTTCCCGGCATCGTTTTACGGACACGGCGGCGTTCCGGCGGTCTACTTCGAGGCTGCGGCGGTGATCACGACCCTGGTGCTGCTGGGTCAGGTTTTGGAGCTTCGAGCGCGGGCGCGGACGGGGGACGCGATCAAGGCGTTGCTCGGGCTGGCCCCGAAGATGGCGCAGTGGCTGCTGCCGGACGGCTCCGAGGAGAGGATCCCGCTAGAGGCGGTGTATCCCGGCTACAAGCTGCGGGTGCGTCCGGGCGAAAAGGTGCCGGTGGACGGCGTGGTGATCGAGGGATCGAGTTCGGTGGACGAGTCGATGATCACCGGTGAGCCGATCCCGGTGGAGAAAGCGGCGGGCAGCCGCGTCACCGGTGGCACGCTGAACGGCACGGGCAGTTTTGTCATGCGGGCCCAGCGTGTCGGCAGTGAGACGCTGCTGGCGCAGATCGTGCGGATGGTCGGCGAGGCGCAGCGGTCCCGGGCGCCGATCCAGCGGCTGGCTGACGTTGTCTCCGGCTACTTTGTTCCCATCGTAGTGCTGGTGGCGGCGATCACGTTTGTGGTCTGGGCGCTCGTGGGGCCGGAACCGACGATGGCGCACGCGATCGTCAACGCGGTTGCGGTGCTGATCGTCGCCTGCCCTTGCGCACTCGGGCTTGCGACCCCCATGGCGGTGATGGTCGGGACGGGACGCGGGGCGACGGCCGGCGTGCTGCTGAAGAATGCCGAGGCGCTCGAGCTTCTGGAGAAGGT
The DNA here is from genome assembly GCA_016880505.1 of Bryobacterales bacterium. Taxonomy (GTDB): domain Bacteria; phylum Acidobacteriota; class Terriglobia; order Bryobacterales; family Bryobacteraceae; genus JAEHDI01. Next base: position 5,320 of record JAEHDI010000766.1, read on the forward strand.
CGATACGCTCGTGGTGGACAAGACCGGCACGCTGACCGAGGGGAAACCGACGCTCGCGTCGGTGACGGCGCTCCCTGGGTTCGAAGAGAAGGAACTGCTACGCCTCGCGGCGGGGCTGGAACGCGGAAGTGAGCATCCGCTCGCTGGCGCGATTGTCGCCGGCGCGGAGGATCGCGGATTGAGCCTCCCGGCTGTGGAAGGGTTCCGTTCAATCACCGGGCGCGGGGTTACGGGGGTGTTGGAAGGGCGCGAAGTCGCGCTTGGTAATCCCATTCTGTTCAAAGAATTAGCAATTGAATCTCACGTTCTTGATGAAGCGGCGGAGAAGTTGCGCGGGCAAGGGCAAACGGTCGTCTACGTGGCTGTGGATGGACACCCGGCAGGGCTGCTCGGCGTCGCGGACCCTATCAAGAATTCCGCCCGCGAGGCGATCCGACTCCTGCACAAGGAAGGGATCCGCGTCGTGATGGCGACCGGAGACAATCAGACGACCGCCGAGGTGGTGGCGCGGGAACTCGGCATCGACGACGTGCGCGCCGGGGTCCTACCGGATGAGAAGAGCGGCGTCGTGAAACAGCTTCAGGCTGAGGGCCGGGTTGTGGCGATGGCGGGCGACGGGATCAACGACGCTCCGGCACTCGCGCAGGCCCATGTCGGCATCGCCATGGGAACCGGGACCGACGTGGCAATGGAAAGCGCAGGCATCACGCTGGTGAAGGGCGATTTGCGCGGCGTGGCTCGTGCCCGCAAGCTGAGCCGGAGCACGATGCGGAACATCCGGCAGAACCTGTTCTTCGCGTTCGCATACAACACGCTGGGAGTGCCGGTCGCGGCTGGTGTGCTCTACCCGTTCTTCGGCCTGCTGCTCAGTCCGATGATCGCCAGCGCGGCGATGACGTTCAGCTCGGTCTCGGTGATCAGCAACTCGCTTCGTCTGCGGAGATTGAAACTCTGACAGGCTGTCTCCGCCCGGTCACCGCAGAAGCCTGTCGACGGACTCGCGGAGAGTGGCGGGCAGTGTGCGCAGGAGGTCCGCGTCGAGATCCGGGTGGATGGTGTGCGGCGAAGTCACGGACGCTGCCGCGACGAGCGCGCCGAGGTGGTGTGCTTCGGCGAGCGGCAGCCCCGCCGCCAGCCCCGCGAGCACTCCCGCCAGATGAGCGTCGCCCGCGCCGGCCGTGCCCTTCGCCGGGACGCGGAGCGCCAGGACATGACGGAGGTATTCTCCGTCCCAAGTCCAGCTGCCATCCCTTCCAGCCGTGATCAAGAGAGCAATCGCCGGATTCAGCGCGCGCAAGCGCTCGACCGCCGCCGCGGCGATTTCCTCCGGCTGACGGCCTTCACTGGTAAGTCCCGCCGCCACCGCAGCCTCGTGGCGATTGAGGGCGAGTAGGTCGATGTGAGAGATCAGCCCGGAATCGATGGCTCCCGGCAACTCGACAGAGGTGAACGAGGCGACGCGGAAAAATCCATGCGCCGTTCCTAACCGCAGCAGCGTTGTGCGGCCTTCGATCGGCACTTCGGGGGCCGCCAGAGCGACGCCGCAACCTTCGTAGCGCTGAAACTCGTGCTCCGCCCGCAGCACGTAGGCCGCGTCGACGCGGGAGCAGGCGGAGTCGTTCGTGGTCATGTTGCCGCCGCTACCGTTCGGATACACAAAGCAGAACGAGAACAGAGTCGGCGCGTCCGGCTCGCTGGTGACGTACCGGAGATCAAGCCCCGCTTCGGCCATTTCAATAAGCAGGCGCTCGCCGACGTCGTCATCGCCAACCTTCCCGACGGGGATGGTGGCGAAATCCCGGCCAAGTAGCCGGCTGACGTAGTGGGAGATGATGTGCAGCTTGCAGTAGTCGCGCTGGTCCAGGAAACGCCCGCCGCGGCTCTCCTCGCGGCCGAGCGTTTCGTCGCCGTCGAGCGCGAAGAAGCGGCCGGAGCCGATGCCGCCGACGCCGATCATGGCGCGGTAGCGGAGTCCGCCGGGAGGAATTCGAAGGGCGGTCATGCGGTCCGGTCCGGGGCCGAAAGGCCAAGATCCCACTCGGGGTGTTCGCTGACGGGGTGGGACGCCGTCGCGATCGTCGCGGTGATCAGCGCGTCGGCATGTTCCTGTAGCAATGTGATCGGGTACTCGGTGGTGAGGGGACCGAACAGAGCCACTCGGAGCGCGGTCTGCTTCCATGCGCCGGTGTCGCTGAAAAGGCGAACCTTCTTCGCCGAGAGGCACTCTTTAATGCCGAGCGTGACCGACATCGGCGGGACGAACTGGTATGCGCTGCCAAAGGTGCGTTGGGCGAGGGCGAGAACCGTGTCGAGGTTGTTGTCCTGGATCCGCACGGTGGAGTTGCGCAGATCGTCGAGCGTGATCCGACTGAACGGATGCCGGCGCGTCTGGTTGTAGGCGACGTGGCCATCCTGCCCCCAACCTCCATAGGTGATGTCGACCGGCCCGGCCCAGATCTTCTGACGCACCTCCTCGACATTCCCCGCGTTCAGCCAGACGCGGTTTGATTCGGGAACCGCAAGCGTGGAGTCTACCGGATCATAGAAATGGTTTTCCATGAAGCCGCGGAAGCTGTATGGATGCGCGCGGGGCAATTCGCGGCCCTGCCAGTCGAGACACTCGTCCATGTGGAATACGACAGAGTTCTTCAGGCTGACCCGCTCTCGATTGATGAGACTGGTGAACGGCTGGTACCAGCAGGCGGGACCGCACGGGATGATCGCCCGTGTCGCCTCGCCTCGGGAGTTGTGAAGGCGGATCTCGTCCACCAATTCCCGGGCCATGATGCGGCCCATTTCTTCGGAGTCCCGGCAGAGACGGAACCGCACCTTGCGGGCAGGATGGGTTTCGAGTTGCTCGTATGGGATCCTGCACCACTGGTACAGGTCATAGGGTGTGAAGTCCGCCATAGCTCTTGAGAGAACAGAGTACCAGCTTGAGCGGCGCGGGGTGGGTTGCCTCAGAGGGCCGCGGCGGCTGCAATCACGCGAAGGGCGCAGGACGAAAGACGGAAAGAATCTCCTCGATCATCGCCTCGCGGGAAGCGTAACGCGTCTCGTCGTAACAGCCGAGCGGGTTCTCCAGCACGTTCACCAGGCACTTGTTGCAGTAGGTACAAGGCCGATCAGGTCGATCCTTGCCCGAGGCGAAGACGTGTACGAGGTCATTGTTGGCGATTAGCGGACGTGCGATGGTGACGGCGTCGCACACGCCGTTCTCTATGGCCTGGCGAATGAAGGAGGCCGTCTGGAATCCGCCGGTGCACAGAACGGGAATCCCGACAGCCTGCTTGACGGCGATCGCGTCCGGAATGTTGATGCCCTCGATGGTTTCGCCGCGGGCCTTGATCCACACAGAACGGTAAAGCTGGGCGGCCGGACCGCTGCGGAACGTCAGGTAGTTGCGGAGCGCTCCGGAGCCGCTCGAAAGCATACTGTCGTAAGTCTTGACCGCTTCTTCGACAGGGAAATCGCCAGGCGGATTCTTAGGGTGCGGAAAGGCGCTTCCGGAAGAGACGTGGATGGCGTCCACGCCCGCTTCTTCCAGCCAGCGACAGACGTTGAGGGAATCCTTGATGGTGTTGCCGGGCGATTCCCATGGTACGAGAGAGTTGTTGAACTCGGTTGTGCTGAGTTTCGCCTGGAGGTGGAAATCCCGCCCGACCTCGGCCCGGATGGCGGCGACGACTTCCAGAAGAAAGCGAGCGCGGTTGTGAAGAGAGCCACCGTATTTGTCCTTCCTGTCGTTGATCGCGGAGCTCAGGAACTGGGTAAACAGATAACCGTTGGCGGCGTGCAACTCCACTCCGTCCAGACCTGCTTCCCGCGCCCGGCGCGCACCGGCAGCGAATGCATCGACGGTCTCGCGAATCTGTGCGAGGGTCATGCGCTCGCACTCAAAGCCGTGAAACGGCTCCGGCCTGTCGGTGGAGCTGAGCCCTTTGGCGTACTCGATGCCCCCGATGTCGCGCTGGCGGCCGGCGTGGCTCAACTGGAGGATGAACTTGCAGTCATGCTCGTGAACGCGCCGGCCCAACTCGCGCCAGAACGGGATGCGGTCGTCGCGATCGATTGCCGCATAGTTCGGGATGATACGTCCGCGCATCTGGACCGGGACAAACGACGAAATGATCGCACCGACACCTCCCCGCGCAAACTTCAGTTCCCAGTTGATCCGTGCGGGGTTGCCGGAGCCGTCATAGTTGTCGAAACGGCCGGCCATATTTGATCGAAGGATCCGGTTCTTGACCGTGAGATTGCGGAACGGGAGCGGCTGAAAGAGGATATCTTCCGGCATGGGCCCAGTGCCTCCTCTGAACGAGATAGGCCCATGGTAGCAGGTGGCTGGCGCGTGCAGCCCGTCAGACGTTCAGTACGGCAGGCGGCCGACACGCCCCGGCAGGGGGACACCGCGGCTCTTCTGGTTCGGCTGCGGGCCTTCGTTGCCGGTGGAGGCGGTCGGGCGGGGCATCAGGGTGCCGCTGAAGTTGACTTCCTCGTGGGTGAAGGAGATCGGCCGGTCGAGGACCATCTCGATGGTGGTGCCGCGGGCGAGGATGGCGTCGGGCCCCCGGGAGAGGAGAACGCCCATGAGACCGGCAGTCGCTCCGGCGGCGGCTCCGATTCCGGCGCCCATGCCCGCGCGTCCCGCGCCGGCTCCGGCGATGACGCC
>JAEHDI010000767.1 GCA_016880505.1 Bryobacterales bacterium
GATACGAGTAGTTCTCCGTTTCCACGATGCTCTGAAATGAAACCAACCCGCCGGCCAGGTATAGCTGGTCGAGGTCTCTTTCGAGTGCCGCAGCGAAAAGAGCGGGTACGGTGAGGTGACCTCGCGCGGCGACGACCAGCCTGCGTCCCTTCAGAGCGGGGTTGGAACGGAGCGCCGCGGAGACAGCCAGAATGTCGGTGACACGTTGTCCGAGCAGCGGCCTCCCGAAGATTAGCGACGCCCAAGCGTAATCCTCTTCCTGATAGTGCGAGCGCGCATATCCAGGCGCGTGCCGGCCGAACTCGGGGGAGAGGTCGCCGACTCCGCGGACGTCGACCGCACACACAGGGTAACCTTCTCCGGCAACGGATTGATAGAGATCGCCTTCAGCCCAGTTGCGATTACGTCCTCCCGGTTCGAGTACGAGCAGGACTGGCTTCTGCCTATCCTGCTTGTGCGGAAGGTACAGCCACGCCGGGATCCATACGGAGGCTTCGCTCCGCACTTCGACGGCGGCGATGTCGCAGACCATGCCTGGCACTCGGCGAAGCTCATCGAGACGGGCGTGGCCCGACCGTTCGATTCGAAGGAGGCGTTCGAGCGGGACAGCCTCTTTTACCACGTTTCTGGCCTTGTTCAGGGAAAACGGCGTCTGTCCGTGGAGTGACTTGACCAGATTGCCTGAGTCCGACACCCAGAGTTCCTTGTCCGCTTCCGGCTGGGTCGGAGGCTCTTTCTCAATGCGTGCCGAGTCGTTCTTGAGCCAGCGGTTGAACCAGTTATAGACCAGGAGCCGCATGTCGTAGTCGAGGGAGTGCGGGAGGGGCGTACCGCCCCACTCCAGATGCTCCGGTTTTCCGAGAACCTCGTAAATCTTCTTCAGCTTCTTGAACTCTTCCCAGCCGCTGGCGATGTACTGAGAAGAGTAGGTGCCGAAGAAGTCCTTGTCGCTCACAGTGATCAGAACAGGCTTCGGCGCCATCGGGTAGAGCAGGTCGCAGCGGTCAAAACCGAGTGGCCCGGAGTCGAGGAAGTTCTGCTCGGCGTCGTCGGTAGAGCCTGGCGGGTTGAAGTCCGCGCACGCGAGATTCTCCGTGTTCCCGCTCACGACCACGGCGGCGGCAAGTCGGTCGTCCGCGCAGGCGAGCAACATGGTCAACGTTCCGCCGCCGGACTGTCCCGTAGACGCAAGACGTTTCGGATCAACCATCGGGTGAGCAGCAAGCAGATCGAGGCTGCGGATGGCGTCCCACACCTGGAGTCGCGAACTGGTGTCACCGTATAGCAGCATCTGCTTGCCGGGTACCGTGTGCTCGTCGTCGGAGGAGGGCAACCGGGTGCCAGTGAGGTTCGAATTCGGGTAGTACACCCGCTCGCCCTGGCCCATCGGGTCGAACGCCAATACGAGATATCCCAGACGAGCCAGCGCCTGACAGGAGCGTTGGTACTCGCGGGCAGCTTTGCCGTTTCGGGTGTGGCCCATCTGGAAGAGCACTCCCGGGAACGGGGGCTGTGCCTGCGTCGGAATGTACAGATTGCCGCCAATGTGGAAACCGGGCCGGCTCTCGTAAAGGATCTTCTCCACGCGGTAGCCGGGACGCTCGAACGATCCGACGGTTCGGGCGTTCAGAGCAGTCCGTTCCGGCATGCCGCCGACCAGTTTCCAGAACGTGTCGCGGGCCCACTGCTGCCGCCGTTGGACCGCTTCGGCCGAGGTCAATCGAGCGAGATCGGCGTTCCTGCGGCGATAGGCGGCGGAGGCAAGACTGCGGAGGAAGTCGGGAAAGCACCGTGAGTAGTCGCGATACAGGGTGCCTGGGTAGGGCGTTTCCTTTTGGGCCGACTGCCCCGTCACGGCCAGGGCAGTCGGCAAGGAGACAAATTGTCGTCTGGTCACAGGTTAGAAGTTGATCTTCAACGCAAACTGAACGATCCGCGGACCCCGGGCGCTGGTGATCTGTCCGAAGCGTCCCGAGCTCACCGAAGAACTCGGATTGTTGAGCAGAGGTGTGTTGAAGAAGTTGAAAAACTCGCCGCGCAGTTGCAGCTTCACCCGTTCGGTAACCGGGATGTTCTTCATCGCCGAGAAGTCGACGTTGAAGGTTCCAGGCCCGCGCAGGATATTCCGTCCCGCGTTGCCGAAGGTGCCGAGCTTTGCCGCCTCGAATGCGTCGGTGTTGAAGTAACGGTTAATGACATCGCCCCTGGACCGGTTCGGATCGAGGTAAGGATCCCCGACAAGGTCGGCATTGTCGTTGCCGACGCCGCTCAGGGCCCGGTCCTCGCCGGAATCCACGTTCACCGGGAAGCCGGCCTGCCAGTTCCAGATCCCGCTGGTCTGCCAGTCGCCCAGGACCCACCGCATGGCCGGCGACCTATCCTTGAAGCTCGGGAGCTGCCAGAGGTAGGAAACGACCAGCCGATGCGGAATGTCGAAGTCCGACACGCTACGATAGGCCCGGACGTTAAATGGATTGATCACGTTGATACCGTCGAGGTCGGTCTGGTAGGAGACGGGGTCGATCGCCTTGGACCAAGTGTAGTTCGCCAGTACCGAGAAGCCCTTGGCAAAGCGTTTTTCGACAGTGGCCTGGAAGGAGTTGTAGATTGAGTTTGCGGCAGCTTCGTCCTGGATTGCGCTCGTGAAGTCCTGATAGGGACGGCGGGCATCGATGTCGTCTTCGCTGGCTCCGGGCACGTAGAGCGCGGCGTTCAAGTCCGAGTTGTAGCCGAGGTAGGTCCCCTTCGACGCGACATAGGCTCCGCGTACCAGCAGGTCAGGCCGAAGCTGGTGCTCAAGGGTAACGTTCCAGCTCTGGATCTGCGCAGGGCGCCAGTCATTGGAATAAGACACGGCGGCCATCGGAAGCTGGAACGCCGAGTCTGCCGCCGGCTGCTTCGGGCCAAACTCCTCGGGGAACGGATTCCTGATCCCCTCGTAAGGATTCATGAAGGCCACGCCGTAACGGTAGAACTGCGGGCTGAAGGGCGCGCTATCCACCATGTTGTTGAACGCCTCGACGAATGGAGGCTGGTAGAACATCCCGTAACCACCACGGAGGACGGTGCGGCCCTGACCGGTCACATCGTAAGAGAATCCGATACGAGGCGCGAACAGCCAGTAGTGGGACTGGCTCCCCCCTTCCGGACATCCGGAGTCGCCTGCATACAGGTAGCCGACCGGTGCGTTTGTAAAGCGAGTGGACTTCTGACCGGGCCGGAAGCACTCGGTCCGGCCCAGTTCGTCGCCGAACGGCACAAACGGGTCGTAGCGGAGACCCAGGTTCAGCGTGAGCCGCCGATTGACGCGAAAGTTGTCCTGAACGAATCCGCTGGCCAGCGTACCGCGCCGCGCCGCGTACTCGCCGCCACCCTGTATGAAACGGTCGACCTTGCCGAGAAAGAAGTCGGAGAGGGCATTGCCCGAGAAACCCGTGCCGCGGAACCGGAAGTTCCCGTTTTGCCGGTACGTGTTGTCCAGGTCGATGTTCATCTTGAGGTAGTCGAAGCCCATCGCCAGTTCATGGCGGCCGTGAATCCAGTGAATCGTGTCACTGAAGTTGTAACTCTGCCGGGCGAACAGGCCCGGGTGGCCCGTGTTGATACTGAAGTAGCCCGATACGGAGAGGACCAACTCGGCTGGCTCTGTGGCTGCAATCGGCACGCCGAGATCGGCAAAACTGAAGGGCGCGGCCGAGATTACGGTCGCACGGTTTCGGCCGACCGTGAACACCGCGCTGTTGACTATGCTCGGACTGAAAGTGTAGGTATCGCTTACGCTCACGGACTGAGCGCGGTAACCCTTCCCGTTACGCGCAGCCACCAGATTACTCTTGATCGCAGTGGGTTCCTGGGGCAGGTCCGAGATCAAATAGCGGCCGTAGAGACGATTTCGGTTCGTGTTATAGTCCCCTCGCCCCATGAACTGGACCTCATGCTGAATGTCGGGTTGCGTGTAGAAGATGACTCCGTCGGGACTGGAGGGAACCGGGATTGAATCGAGCAGCTTGACGGATGCCGGAGCAAACATGCTAGTTGGGATTTGGTTGTTCGAGAAGGGGGTGCCTGTCTCCGGATCTTTCAGTTGGCGGGAAATCGAAGAAAAATCGCCTGCCCGCTGGGCGGCGGTGGGCACGACTGAGTTCAGCGACGCAGGAAGCGCCCGGAGAGTGGTCCCCTGAATCGTACCGAAAAAGAAGACCTTATCCCTGACCACCGGCCCCCCGAGACTACCGCCGAACTGATTGCGTTTCAGAATGTCCGCTTTCGGAGAGAAGAAGTTTCTGGCGTTGAATTTCTCGTTCCGGACGAATTCAAAGGCGCCGCCGTGAAACTCGTTGGTGCCCGATTTCGTGACCACGCTGACGACAGCGCCTGACGCGCGGCCATATTCGGCGCCATAGTTGTTCGTCTGCACGACGAACTCCTGGAGAGCGTCAGGGTTGGGGAACGGATCATTGACGTTGGTATAGGGGTCCCGGTTGCTGCCGCCGTCAAGGAGATAGTTGAGGCCGTCGCTGCGAGCCCCGTTAGACGCCACGGCCTGGCCACCTGGGTAGGTGCCGCCTTGAATGGCGTCGCCGGACCCTCGCGAATTGCCCGCCATCAGGTCCACGGTTCCCGGGACAAGGAGTACGAGGTTCGCCGCGTTTCGGCCGTTCAAGGGTAATTCGACAATGCGCTGCTGGTCCACCACGCCCTTAATCGTGCCCGATCGCGTCTCGACCATTGCTGCGTCGGCCTGCACACTGACGGACTCAGTGAGGGTACCAATCTGAAGAGTGACCGGGAGGTTGGCAACGGCATTCACCTGGAGGGTGATACCCCGCTGCTCGAAACGCCGGAAACCCTGCGCCTCAACGCTGATTTCATACGTGCCAACAGGCATCAAGGGGAAGAGAAAAGCTCCATCGGCGCCAGTACTCAATGTGCGGGTAAGGCCGGTCAGAGTCTGCTTTACGGCGATCTGGGCGCCGGGAACGGCGCTGCCTGAGGGGTCTGTCACGATACCGGTGATGGTCCCGGTGGGATCAGCCGCCATCCCGAGGGAGACGACCAACAAGGTGGAGATCGACACGAGAGCTAGTAGGCAGAACGGAAACCTCCGCCGCCAGGTTCGGTTGCCACGCATGGCACACCTCCTTGAGGGTTGGATGATTATTGCTTAACGGAATGAATTAGTTAGCGCCCCCTACTACCCTGAGACGATTCTGAGGCAAGGAATACAGGATGTCAATACCCGAATGAGCATCCCCTCACTCGGCTTCTGACGAAGCCCACCTGAAGACTGCGTAAGTCAGATAGCGGCGGGCGGATGGTCTAGAATCTCTTCGTTTTTCCTGTCCCAGTGGAACTTCTTCTCTTCGCGATAGGCGCGGGTGGCCATAACAACCGCCACGGAATGGGCGAAGCCGGTGTCGATGTTCCCGTTGGGAGTTTTGCGGCTGCGCATGCAGGCGAGCCAGTTGTCGGTGTGATAGGCGAGGTCGTCACCCTGCTCAATCGGAGGTGCTTCCGGATGCCCCGGAATGGTGATCAACTCGGGCTTCGGGGCGCCGGGTAACTTCAGATCGTACACGACGTTCGAACGCCAGCCGCTGTGTCTCTCCGGAAGATACCACCACTGCGGGCTGCCTTCGCCTCCCGGAGAGTAAAGCGTACCCTTCTGGCCACGAATGATGGTGTGATCTCCGTACGAGTTCCCGAAGCACACGCTAAAGCTGTAAAGCACTTCTTTCTCGGCGAATATCGACAGGCAGGCGAAGGTATCAGGATTCTCCCGGCCATCGTGCCAGGCGAAGATGCCGCCGTTGGCAACCGTGTTATCGGGGATAAAGGTGTCCAGATAGAAATGGGCGAGGCCCGAACCGTGGCTGTACCACTGGTCCGTGATGCCGCCGGAGAAGTCCTTATAGATGCGGAACTCGAAATAGGCGCGCGGGTCGAACGGGCGGGGCTCCCTGCCCGCCAACCAGCGGTTCCAGTCGGTGTCTTTCTCACGGACGTCGGCGATGTTGGGGTCCATCGGGACACGCCAGCGGGGCCCGTTGAAGTTCCAGCTCTGCTCAATCCGTGTAATCTTCCCCAGCTTTCCGCTGCGAACGATCTCCCGGACGCGGTGCTGGTAAGGATCACTCAGCCACTGTGAACCCATCTGCAAGATCTGCTTACTCGCCTTGACGGTGTCGCGGGCGAGTTTGGCATCCTCGAGCGTGTTGGCCATCGGCTTTTCGCAGTAGCAGTCCTTGCCGGCCCGAACAACTTCGACCAGCATCCGGGCGTGCTGATGATCTCCGGTCGCGATCATCACGGCATCCAGTTCCGGGTCCGCCAGCATTTCCTCGGAGTGCCTGTAGGTCTTCGGACGCGTGCCGAACAACTGCGTTGCGTGATCGGCCGCTCTCTGCGCGTTCACCGACCAGATGTCACAGACGCTGCGAAAATCGAAATTCGGGTCGGTCTTGGACGACAGCTTGAGCATCCGGCGAAGACCGGCGGCTCGATGCCCGCATCCGATCTGGCCGATCTGAATACGGTCGTTGGCGCCGACGATTCTGGCGTAGGAGCGAGCGGTCGTTGAGAGAACGACGGATCCCGCCGCCGCTCTTCCGAGAAAGGCTCTCCGCGTGGACTTCTTGTCTCCGGATTTCTCGCTGAATGTCTTGTTCACCGGTCCCGTACCTCGATCTGATC
>JAEHDI010000768.1 GCA_016880505.1 Bryobacterales bacterium
GAGTACGCCCAGGTGGGAGGATTCCTCGACCACCACCAACCGGATGAAGTCGCCATCCAGACCTCCGTGTTCACCCGGCGTGGAATTGAGCGCGTGGTCCGGTTCGCCTTCGATCTGGCAGTGAAGCGGAACAGGAAGCGCCGCGTTACTTCGATCACCAAGTCCAACGCGCAGGGCTACGGCATGGTGCTCTGGGACCGGACCTTCCAGAGTGTGGCGGCCGACTATCCCGCGGTTGAAACGGAGTCGCTGCTCGTCGACGCGGCGGCGATGAACTTCGTGCGACGCCCGGACACGTTTGACGTGGTGGTGGCGTCGAACCTATTCGGCGACATTCTGAGTGATGTCTCGGCGATCATCGCCGGCAGCATCGGGCTCGCTCCGAGCGCCAACATCGACCCAACACGCCGGTATCCGTCCATGTTCGAACCGGTACACGGATCGGCGCCGGACATCGCGGGCAAGGGCGTCGTCAACCCGCTGGCGGCCATCCTTTCGGCGGGCATGATGCTGGACCATCTGGGGCAGGCGCAGGCGGCTTCGGACGTCGAGAAGGCGGTCGTAGCGGTACTCGCGCACGGAACGGTACGCACCCCGGACCTCGGCGGATCCAGCAGCACGAACGAAGTGACCGAAGCCGTGATGGCACGGCTGTAAGCAGTACGTGCCGGATCGCATTGACTTCGGACGGGCGCTTATGTAGACTCGGGCTGATTAAGGAGCCTGAGTGGCGGACTGGTTTTCACAGATCAGCACCTTCACCGTATTCTTGGGAATTGCCGCCGTCGGGTTCATCTTCCTCCTGGTTTCCCTGCTGTTCGGTGAGATTTTCGACCATTTCGGGGACGGAGGTTTCGATCACGACCTCGATCACGGCGGCCCGAGTTTCCTGAGCCCGCGCATTCTTAGCGTCTTCATCACGGCCTTCGGTGGATTCGGAGCCATGGCGATCCACTACGGCCTCTCGACGCTCGGCGCGTCAGGCGTGGGTTTTGCGAGCGGCGTCTTCTTCGCCAGTCTGATCTACCTGTTCGCGCGGTTTCTGTACGGCCAGCAAGCGACCACCCGCCTTCAGGCGAGCGATCTGGCCGGTATAACGGCGAGGGTCGTCGTGGGCATCCCGGCCAATGGGGTCGGGCAGGTCCGCTGCCAGGTTGGCGAGGAGGTCGTGGATAAAATCGCCCGATCGAGGGACGCACAAGCCGTTCCAGAGAACACAATTGTCACTGTGGAAGAGGTTCTGGGCGAGATCGTCATCGTACGCCCCCAATAGCTCTTCGGGAGTCATGCCTTTATGTTTGCCGAACTGTCTCAGTTAATGATGCCTTTTGTCGTCCTGTTCGTCCTGCTGGCGCTGTTCATCGCGATTGCGCTATTCAGCCGCAACTACCTGAAGGTCTCGCCGAACATGGTGGCGGTCCTCAGCGGGCGCAAGCGGAAACTTTCGGATGGCCGCATCGTGGGCTACCGCATGGTGCGCGGTGGCGCAGCACTGCGGATTCCGCTGCTCGAAAAAGTGGACTACCTCTCGCTCAACGTCTTTACCATTCCTCTCGAGATCAAGCGAGCCTACACGGGGCAAGGTGTTCCGGTTTCGGTGAAGGCGATCGCGAACGTGAAGATTCGCGGCGATGAGGCCTCGCTCCATGCCGCCGCGGAGCGGTTTCTGGGAATGACGCAGGTGCAGATCCAGCAGGTGATTTTCCAGACTCTGGAGGGACATCTTCGATCGATCCTCGGCACGCTGACGGTGGAGGAGATCAATAACGACCGCCAGAGCTTCGCCCAAAAACTGACTAGCGAGGCGGCAGTCGATCTCGAAAAGATGGGGATCGGCGTGGATGTGCTGACGATCCAGGAGATCAGCGACGAAGAGGAGTACCTCAACGCGCTCGGCCGGCGCCGAACGGCGGAGGTGAAGCGCGACGCGGTGGTCGGTGAGGCGGAGGCCCAGCGGGACTCCAAGATCAAGTCCGCCGTCGCGCTCCAGGAGGGAGAACGGGCCAAGTTCACCGCGGATGCGTCCATCGCCGAAGCGCAGCGGGACTTCCAGATCAAACAAGCGCAGTACCAAGCCGAGGTGGAAACCGAGAAGGCTAAGGCGGCGCAGGCCGGACCGCTCTCCGAGGCACGCTCGAAGCAGGCCGTCGTCACCGAAGAGGTGAAGATTCAGAAGGCTCGCACGCAGGAAATGATCTCGGTCCAGGAACAGGAGGTCCTGCGCAAGCAAAAGGAACTGGAAGCGACCGTAATCAAGCCCGCCGACGCGGAAAGGCAGGCGGCGATTGTCCGCGCCGAAGCGGCCAAGATGGCGGCCGTGCTCGAAGCCGAGGGCCGGCGGTCCGCGCTGATCGCACTCGCCGAGGCGGAACAGGAGAAACTTCACAAAGAGGGCGCCGGACGGGCCGCCGCACTGGAGGTGGAGGGCAAGGC